>NZ_VFVQ01000014.1:0-176240 GCF_006442195.1 Mesorhizobium sp. B2-3-13 | reverse complement strand
TCCGCTTCACCGCCATCGCAAATCCCTCCGAGCAATAATCGAAGTGAATCACAATGCCAGAATTGCGCAACAGGCCCCTTGCGGGGGAGATGGCCGGCAGGCCAGAGGGGGGTGGGAAGGATCGCGGCGCCGGTGATTAGCGGATCAGCAATTGCCATCAATCGCCCTCGTCCTCATAGCCCACCAGATGCAGCGGCCGCGCGGCGATGCCTTCCAACTCGCACCAGCGCACCAGCGCTTCCTCGCGGCCGTGCGTGACCCAGATTTCCTCGGCGCCGGTCTCCTTGATGGTGATGATCAGTTCGTCCCAGTCGGCATGGTCCGAGATGATCAGCGGCAGCTCGACGCCGCCTTGCTTGGCGCGCTGGCGGATGCGCATCCAGCCCGATGCGAAGCACGAGATCGGATCGGGAAAGCGCCGCGCCCAGCGGTCGGCGAAGGCCGATGGCGGGCCGACCACGATGGCGCCGGCGAAATCCTGCTTGCCGCCGCTCTCCACCGTCGCCGGCTCGAGTTCGCCGAGATCGATACCCTGGCTCTGATAATATTCGCTGAGCCTGGCCAGCGCGCCATGGATGTAGAGCGGCTTGTCGTAACCGGCGTCGCGCAGCAGCCGCATCACCCGCTGCGCCTTGCCCAGGGCGTAGGCCCCGACCAGATGCGAACGCTCCGGGAATTGCGCCGCCGATTTCAAGAGGCGGGCGATCTCTTCCGTGTCGGGCGGATGGCGAAACACCGGCAGGCCGAAGGTCGCCTCGGTTATGAAGATGTCGCAGGCGATCGGCTCGAACGGCGCGCAGGTCGCGTCCTTCTGCCGCTTGTAGTCGCCGGAGGCGACGATGCGCCTGCCCTGGTGCTCGACCGATATCTGCGCTGAGCCCAGCACATGGCCGGCCGGATGAAAGCTGACATCGACGCCGTCGATGGCAATCGTCTCGCCGAACGCAGCTGCCTGCGTCGTCCCGGCAAAGTCCTCGCCATAGCGCAGCCCCATGATGCCGAGCGTCTGCTGCGTCGCAAGCACCGAGCCGTGGCCGGAACGCGCATGGTCGGAATGGCCGTGCGTGATCAGCGCCCGGTTCACCGGTCGCACCGGGTCGATGAAGAAATCTCCCGGCGGGCAATAGAGGCCTTCGGGCCGGGGATGAAGCAGGTCGCTGGCGCGCATGATGCCAAGATAGGATATAATTCCGCCGCGGGAAGCCTGTTGCCCGAGACTGCTGACTCCCGGGCAAAGCCCGCTCAATTCGGTTCAGCTTCGGCATGCTTTGCTCTACAGAGATGGGCGGCCGGCTACCCTGCCGGTGGAACCATCATCATGAAACCGCTTCAGACCTCGTCGGGCGACCCGAACGCCGATCGCCGTGCAGATTATGCCGAAATGCTCTTTGCCTCCGGTGATCACACTGCCGCGGCCGAGTTGCTGCTCGGCGCGCTGGAACTGGCGCCGCAATGGGCAATGGGCTGGTTTCGGCTCGGCGAGATGCAGGAGACATCAGGCAGGCTCGATCTGGCGGCGCAAGCCTGGACGACGTCGATGAAACTCGATCCGGCCGATCGCCAGGGCGCGGCTCTCAAACTGCATCTGATCGGCAAGGGCCCGGCCTCAATGGCACCGCCCAGCGCCTTTGTCGAGACGCTGTTCGACCACTATGCCGAGACGTTCGAGGAGATGCTGATCGGTAAGCTCGACTACCGGCTGCCCGAGGTGCTCGACGCCGCCATCCGCAAGGCAAGGCCGGGCCGCTTCCGCCTGGCGCTCGACCTGGGCTGCGGCACCGGACTGATGGGCGAGAGGCTGAGGCCGATCGTCGACCGGCTGGAGGGCGTCGATATTTCGGCAAGAATGCTGAGGAAAGCGCAGGCAAAAAATATCTATGACGCGCTGACAAAAGCGGATTTGCAGGATCTTTCCTATTCGGGCGACAAGGCCGATCTGGTGACGTCGGCCGATGTGCTGATCTACATTGGCGGGCTCGAAGGTTTTGTGGGAACGGTCGCCGGCCTGCTCGCCCAAGACGGCCTGTTCGCCTTTTCCGTCGAGAGCCTGGCGGATGGCGGCGACTTGGCACTGAAGCCGTCGCGGCGCTACGCCCATTCGGATGGCTATGTCAGGCGGACCCTCGAAGCCAACGGCCTCTGGATCGTGGCGTTGGAGCCAACAAGCATCCGCCAGGATCGCCGCGAGCCCGTCAAAGGGCTGGCCGTCGTGGCACGGAAGGCGCACGCGGCTTGAAGTCTGATGATACTCACGGCGGTGATTCCGACACTGCTTTGTACTGCTGCGAAAAAGTCCGATTTGCGTGCGCGATTGATATTTGCGATCTGGTCGCATCAGGGCGGGATATCAGGAGGAGCACTTTGATGCGCTGGAACATGATGATCTTGGCGTCTTGCCTGGCAACCGCCGGCTGCGTCGGCAATTCAGCGTCCGAGCGGCAGGACGCCAACATCGAATCCTCGCTGCAATATGACAGCGTGCCATGCGATCAGTTGCTGGCGCAGCGCAACGCATTGGCGCAGCAATATAATCTCCCGACCACCGCCAAGCCGACCTTCTCCAATCCCGCCATGGGATTCGGCCCGTTCACGCCCGACATGCGCTCCAAGGCGCAGCGCGACAGCGACAAGGCGTCAGGCGAAATCGATGCCATGAACCGGTCCATCGGCCGCCGCGACTGCGGCAAGCCGGACAAGCAGAAGAAGTTCGCTCTACCCGGCTGATGACCAATCGTCCATCTTGCTAGGATCCATCCGGTGAACCTCTCGGACCTCGGCGATCGCATCTGCATTTTGGGGCCGTCCAACAGCGGCAAGTCGACGCTTGCCGACGCTATCGCGCGCAAGCGTGGCCTGACGCCTATCCATCTCGATCTGCTCTTTCATCTGCCCAACACGGATTGGGAGCAGCGTCCGAGGGACGAGTTCATTGCCTTGCATGACGCCGCGATCGCCGGTGAGCGGTGGGTGATGGACGGAAACTACTCGGTCTGCATGCCGCAACGCTTCCAGCGCGCGACGGGATTGATCCTGCTGGACATCTCCACTTCGGCAAGTCTGCTGCGTTATTTCAGGCGAACCCTGTTCGAGAGGGCGAGGCGCGGTGGCTTGGAAGGCGGGCGCGACAGCATCAAATGGGACATGATCCACCACATCGCCGTGGCCACGCCGAAAAACCGGCAGAGATACAGGGCGATGTTGGAGCAGATCGATCTGCAGAAGCTGCAGCTGTCTTCGGTTCGGGCGATCAAGAAATGTTTTCAGGACTGGGACTTGGCCAGGTGACGACGATGTCTGGTTAATATCCCGCCTTGCGGTCCACCAGATTGTCGAGCTTCTCGCCGCGCTCGAAAGCGTCCATCTGGCGCAGCATGATCGGCGCCAGGTGCACGGGATCGGAGGTCGCCGCGGCATGCGGCGTCACGAACACTTTCGGATGGCGCCACAGCGGACTGGTCTTCGGCAGCGGTTCGACCTCGAACACGTCGAGGCTCGCTTCCTTCAGCGTGCCGTCGTCCAATGCCCGCACGATGTCGGCGTCCTTCTGCAGGCGCCCACGCCCGGCGTTGATCAGCACCGAGCCGCCAAGCCCGTTGCGCTTGCGCAACTCCTTCAGCACGCCGTAATTGATGATGCCTTGCGTATCCGGCGTCAACGGCAGAAGCACCACCAGAATGTCGGTGGCATTGAGGAACGGGATCAGGCCTGCTTCGCCGGAATAGGTGGCCACTCCGTTCATCGGCCGGTCGGTGCGCGACCAGCCATTGACCGCGAAGCCGAGCGACAGAAGTACCGAGGCCGCGGCCCGGCCGAGACTGCCGAGACCCATGATGCCGACGGAAATGTCGCCGGCCGGCCTCTGTTGCGGTTCGTGCCAGATCTTCTTCAGTTGCTGCGACCTGTAGAGCAGGCCCTGCCGATGATGGTCGAGCACCCGCCAGACGACGTACTCGGTCATGTACTGCGTGAGGTTGTCGGCGACGACCTTGACGATCGGCACGTCGGGCAGGCCGGGATCGGCGAAGATATGAT
Source organism: Mesorhizobium sp. B2-3-13 (assembly GCF_006442195.1). Taxonomy (NCBI): domain Bacteria; kingdom Pseudomonadati; phylum Pseudomonadota; class Alphaproteobacteria; order Hyphomicrobiales; family Phyllobacteriaceae; genus Mesorhizobium; species Mesorhizobium sp. B2-3-13. The sequence goes on along the minus strand of NZ_VFVQ01000014.1, from coordinate 172,208 downwards.
CGACGCCGGCGCCGATGGAGAAGATGGCGCGCAGATTGGGCAGCGACGACATCAGGTTGGGCTTGTGCTTCCAGACCACCGCATAGGTGATCGAGGGATCCTTGGCGCCGTCCGGCTCCAGCACCACCTCGCGCTCGGCCGACAACAGGTCGCGCCAGCGCTGCGGATGAAAGCCGGTGACGGCAAGCAGGATACGGCCTTTTTCCATCGCGGTTCGTTCAGTCCTTCCTTATAGGGATCACTCGCTGACCACGCCTGTCGGCGCCGTCTCGATCTTGAAGGCGGCCGAGATCAGCGCCCGAGTATAGTCGGTTTGCGGATTTCCAAAAATCTGTTCGGAAGGGCCGGCTTCGACGATCTGGCCGTTGCGCATGACGATGACGTCATTGGCCAGCGCCCGGATGACCTTGAGGTCATGGCTGATGAAGAGATAGGCGAGGTCGTGCTTGGCCTGCAAATTGCGCAGGAGATCGACGACCTGCGCCTGCACGCTCATGTCGAGCGCCGATGTCGGCTCGTCCAGCATGACGAAGCGCGGGTTGAGCACCATGGCGCGCGCGATGGCGACACGCTGGCGCTGGCCACCGGAAAATTCGTGCGGATAGCGGTTTCGGGTCGCCGGGTCGAGGCCGACTTCCATCAGCACGGCGGCCACCTTGTCATCGCGCTCGTCGGGCGACAGCTTCGGCTCGTGGATCTTCAGGCCTTCCTCGATGATCTCGGCGATCGACATGCGCGGGCTGAGCGAACCGAACGGGTCCTGGAAGACGATCTGCAGTTCGCGCCTGAGCGGCCGCATGGCGTTGAAGGTGAGCTGGTTGATGTCGCGGCCGTTGAACTTGATGGTTCCGGTCGACGAGATCATGCGCGCCAGCGCCAGGCCGAGCGTGGTCTTGCCGGAGCCGGATTCTCCGACCACGCCCAGCGTCTGGCCGGCGCGCACCGTGACGTCGATGCCGTCGACCGCCTTCACATGATCGACAGTGCGCCGGAAGAAGCCCTGCTTGATCGGAAACCAGACCTTGATGTCCTTGCCGGTCATGACAGGCTTGGCTTCGGCATTGGCGGCTGGTGGCTTGCCTTTCGGCTCGGCGGCCAGAAGATGACGCGTATAGGGATGCTGCGGGCTGGCGAAGATGTCCTTGGTCGGTCCGGTCTCGACGATCTTGCCCTTGGTCATCACGCAGAGCCGATCGGCGATCTTGCGCACGATGCCGAGATCATGAGTGATGAACAGCATCGACATGCCCTTGCGGCTTTTGAGGCCCGCGAGCAGTTCGAGGATCTGTGCCTGCACAGTGACGTCGAGCGCCGTCGTCGGCTCGTCGGCGATCAACAGTTCCGGCTCGTTGGCGAGCGCCATGGCGATCATGACGCGTTGGCGCTGGCCGCCCGAAAGCTGGTGCGGATAGGCATCGAGCCGTTTTTCCGGATCGCGGATGCCGACCTCTTTCAGCAGGGCCAGCGTGCGCGCCTTGGCCGGACGGTCGCTCATGCCTTGATGCAGCTTCAGGATCTCGACGATTTGGTGCTCGATCGTGTGCAACGGATTGAGCGAGGTCATCGGCTCCTGGAAGATCATGGTGATCTTGTTGCCGCGCACCTGCCGCAATTGCTTCTCGCTCATGGCCAGCAGGTCGGCGCCCTGGAACAGGATCTTGCCCGATGGGTGGCTGGCGCTGGGATAGGGCAGCAGCTTCAGCACCGATAGCGCCGAGACCGATTTGCCGGAGCCGGATTCGCCGACAAGCGCCACCGTCTCGCCCCTGGCGATGTCGAACGAGATATGGTCGACGGCGACAGACTGGCCGCCGTCCTGGCTGAAGGCGACGCTGAGGTCCTGGACGCTGAGCAAGGGGGCTTCGCTCATTTGAACGTCTTGCGCGGATCGAAGGCGTCGCGCGTCGCCTCGCCGACAAAGACCAGCAGCGACAGCATCAGCGAGATGACGACGAAGCCGGATATGCCGAGCCAAGGCGCGTTGAGGTTGCGCTGCGCCTGCTTGAGCAGTTCGCCGAGCGAGGCGGAGCCGGGCGGCAGGCCGAAGCCGAGATAGTCGAGCGAGGTCAGCGTCGAGATCGATCCGCTCAGCAAAAAGGGCAGGAAGGTCAATGTCGCCACCATCGCGTTGGGCAGCAGGTGCCGGAACATGATGGTGCGGTTGCGCACGCCGAGCGCGCGCGCCGCGTTGACATATTCGAAGTTGCGGGCGCGCAGGAACTCGGCTCGCACCACGCCTACCAGCGCCACCCAGGAGAACAGCAGCATCAGGCCAAGCAGGATGAAGAAGCCCGGCGGCAGGATGGCGGCGACGATGAGCAGCAGATAAAGCACGGGAATCGCCGACCAGATCTCGATGAAGCGTTGGAACAGCAGATCGGTCCAGCCGCCGAAATAGCCCTGCAACGCACCGGCGCCGACACCGATCAGCGCCGAGCCCGCGGTCAGGATCAGGCCGAACAGCACCGAAATGCGGAAACCGTAGATGACGCGCGCCAGCACGTCGCGCGCCTGGTCGTCGGTGCCGAGCCAGTTCCAGTTACCGACATTGCAGGCCGGGTCATCGGCTCCTTGTGGATATTGGTTGCAGCGCGTCTTGGCGTCATATTCCCACGACGGCTTGGCGGGTGCCGCTTCGGGAATGGCGTTGTTGACGGTCTGGTAGGAATAGCGGATCGGCGGCCAGATCATCCAGCCATGGGCATTGATCTCGTCCTGGATTACCGGGTCGCGATAGTCAGTGACGGCATAGAAGCCGCCGAATTTTTCCTCGGGGTAAGCGACCATCACCGGGAAAAGGATTTCGCCCTTGTAGGAAGCGATGATCGGCTTGTCGTTGGCGATGAATTCGGCAAACAGCGACAGGACGAACAGAACGAGGAAAATCCACAGCGACCAGTAGCCGCGCCGGTTGGCCTTGAAATTCTGCAGGCGACGCTTGTTGAGCGGCGACAGGAACGGGCGTGGGAGCCGCTCCGGCAAGACACCGGCGGTAACGCTTGCCTCCGACATCAGACGTCTCTCCGCTCGAAATCGATGCGCGGATCGACCCAGGTGTACATCAGGTCGGATAGGAGCCCGACGAACAGGCCAAGCAGCGAGAAGATATAGAGATTGGCGAACACCACGGGATAGTCGCGCTCGACCACCGACCGGAAGCCGAGCAGGCCGAGCCCGTCGAGGGAAAAGATGTTCTCGATCAGCAGCGAGCCGGTGAAGAAGGCCGAGATGAAGGCGCCCGGGAAGCCGGCGATGACGATCAGCATGGCGTTGCGGAAGACGTGCCCGTAAAGCACCTGCCGTTCCGACAGGCCCTTGGCGCGCGCCGTCACCACATACTGCTTGCGGATTTCCTCCAGGAACGAGTTCTTGGTCAAAAGCGTCGTCGTGGCGAAGGCCGACAGCACCAGCGCCGTCAGCGGCAAGGTCATGTGCCAGAAATAATCGGCAATCCTGGCCGGCCAGGACAACTGGTCCCAATTGTCGGAGACGATGCCGCGCAACGGGAACCAGTCCCAGAACGAGCCGCCGGCAAACAGCACCATCAAAAGGATGCCGAACAGGAAGCCCGGAATGGCATAGCCGACAATGACGACGCCGCTGGTCCAGACGTCGAAGGGGCTGCCGTCCTTCACAGCCTTGCGAATGCCGAGCGGGATCGAGATCAGATAGGACAACAACGTGATCCAGAGTCCGATCGAAATCGACACAGGCATCTTCTCAAGGATCAGGTCGAGCACGGAAATATCGCGGAAATAGCTGTTGCCGAAATCGAACCTGGCGTAATTCCACAGCATCATGCCGAAGCGTTCGAGCGGCGGCTTGTCGAAGCCGAACTGCTTTTCCAGCTTCTTGATGAATTCGGGGTCGAGACCCTGGGCGCCGCGATATTTCGAACCGACATCGCCGGCGGCATCGAAATTGGAGCCGCCCGCGTCGCCGCCACCACCGCCGAGGCGGTCGCTGCCGCCCTGGTTGGTCAGCTTGGCGATGACCTGCTCGACCGGGCCGCCTGGGGCGAACTGGATGACGGCGAAGGATATCGCCATGATGCCGAACAGGGTCGGGATCATCAAAAGGATACGGCGCAGTATATAGGCGCCCATCAGGCCATGCGTCCTGCTCGTGCGAACATATCAGCCTTTGCCAATTTTTGCCGCCTTGCCCTTATCGAACCACCACAGCGTCTCGACCGGAAAGCCGAAATCGGGCTTTTGCTCGACAAAGCCGAACATATCCCAATAGGCGACGCGGTGATTCGCCAGGAACCAACTAGGAATCCAATCGCATCGCGCGCGCAAGACCCGGTCGAGCGCACGCATGGCCACGGTCAGGTTTTCACGGTCCTTTGCCGCGCCCACTGCGTTGATCAGCGCGTCGACCGCGGGATCGGAGATACCCGGCAAGTTACGGGAACCGGAGACGCCGGCGGTGCTCGAATGGAAGAAGACTTCGAGATCGTCGCGAGTTGGCGTCGCGCTGAACGAAAAAGCAGCAGACAAGAGGTCGAAGTCGAAACTCGCCTGTCTCGCCTGGTATTGCGCCGAATCGACCAGCCGGATCGTGGCGTCGATGCCGATCGCCTTCATATTGGCGACCCAGGGCGAATAGACCTGAACGAAGGTATCGTCGTCAACCATAAACTCGGCCGAAAGCCTGCCACCCTTGGCATTGACAACGAAGTCACCCGACCGTTTCCAGCCGGCCGCGGACAGAAGCTTTGCCGCCTGGCCAAGCAGCTTGCGGTCACGGCCGGAGCCGTCGGATGCGGGCTGGGTCACTGCCTTGCCGAAGACCTCTGCCGGGAGATGGCTTCGCAGCGGCTCCAACAAAGCGAGTTCCTGCGGCGAGGGCAGCCCTTCGGCGCGAAAATCCGATTTCTCGAAGCACGATTGCGAGCGCTCGTAGGAGCCGTAGAAGAAGTTGCGGCGAGTCCATTCGAAGTCGAAGCACAGCGCAATCGCCTGCCTCACCCTGGGATCGTGAAATTGCTCGCGCCGCTGGTTGACGGCCGTGGCCTGCATGGACGGCCGCTTCTCGGCCGGGAATTCGTGCTTGATCACCTTGCCGGCGGCCAAGGCCGGAAAGTCATAGCCGGTGGCCCAAACGCGTGACACGAATTCCTCGCGATACGTGATCTCACCCTTCTTGAAGGCTTCGAATCCGGCGTTGCGGTTCTGGTAGAACTCGATGCGGATACGGTCGAAATTGTTCTGGCCGCGATTGACCGCAAGGTCGCGGCCCCAATAGTCCGCCACCCGGTCGTATTCGATCCACGCCCCGGCCGAAAGGCGCCCCACCTTATAGGCACCTGAGCCGAGCGGCGCGTTCAATTGCGAGGAATCGAATGGATTTGCCGTGTAGAAGGCTTTGGACAGGATCGGGAATTCCACCACGTTGAGCACGGTGCGGGCGGATTGCTTGCCGGAAAAAGTAAGCCGCAGCGTGCGGTCATCGACGGCAACGGCATCGACCATATGCGTCAGCGACAGCGATAGGTCGGGATGGCCCTTCTCCTTGTAGAGCTTGAAGGTGAAAGCTGCGTCCTGCGCCGTCAGCGGCGTGCCGTCATGGAAACGCACCTCGGGCCGAAGCGAGAAGGTGAAGCCATTGCGGTCGTCGGAGAGCGTCACGCCATCCGCGATCTGGCCATAGACCGCGTCGGGTTCGTCGAGCGCCCGCACCATCAGCGCGTCGAAACACATCTCCATGCGCGGCGGCGCGTCGCCCTTGTTGGCGAAGGAGTTCAGCGTGTTGAAGGTCTGGGTATCCTGATTGTAGCCCCAATTCGGCGGCGAGAAATTGAAGATGCCGCCAACAGGCGCGTCGAGATTGACATAGTCGAAATGCGGGAAATTAGGCTTGTATTTGAGATCGCCGAAGGCGGACAGACCGTGCAGCTTGGTGCCGGTCGCAATATCGGCGAAAGCCTTGCGCGGCAGCAAGGCGGCGGCAGTGGCAGCCGCGCCAAGGGCGAGAAAATCGCGGCGGGGCAACACCGCCATTGATCTTCTACCCATCAATTGCCGCCCTTGTATTTGGCCGCCAGCGCTTTTTCCTTGTCGAGATCGACCCACCAGGAATCGATATCGGCGCCTACATAGGCAGGCTGCTTGTCGGGGAACTTGAACTTGTTCCAATAGGCCAGCCAGACCGCGGAACGGTAATATTGCGGCACCACATAGAAGTTCCACAGCAGGACGCGGTCGAGTGCGTGTGTGGCGGCGACGAGATCATCGCGATCGGTGGCGAAGATGATGCGATCGACCAGCGCGTCGACGATTGGATCCTTGATGCCCATCAGGTTGCGCGAACCAGGCGCATCGGCCGCCTTGGAACTCCAGAAATCGCGCTGCTCGTTGCCGGGCGAATCCGACTGGCCGAACAGACCCGTCACGACATCGAAATCAAAGTTGTTGACGCGGTTGATGTACTGCGTCTGGTCGATGATGCGCAGAGTAGCGTCGACGCCGATCTTGCGCAGATTGGCTATATAGGGGCTGGCGATCACCTGGTCTGTGTCATTCCAGCCGAGGATCTCGAACTTGAACGGTGCGCCTGTCTTGGCGTTGACCATCTTGCCGCCCTTGATGACCCATCCGGCCTTGGCGAAGAGATCGACGGCCTGCTTCAGGTACTTTCGCTCCGCTTGCGGAGAGTCGTAGACAGGCAGCTTGAATTCCTGGGTGAAGAGTTCCGGCGGCAGCTTGTCGCGGTATTTTTCCAGGATTTCCAGTTCCTTGCCCTGCGGCAATCCGCTGGATGCTAGTTCGGTACCCTGGAAATAGCTTGATGTTCGGGTATTGAAACCGAAGAACAGTGTACGATTCATGCTTTCGAAATCGAACGGTATGGTCAGTGCTTCGCGGACCAGCCGGTCTTGGAACAGCGGCCGCCTCTGGTTGAGAGCAAAGCCCTGCATCGGCTGTGGCGAGTGGGTCTGGAAATCCTTCTTGATGACGTCGCCGGCCTTGATGGCCGGGAAATTATAGGCCGTCGCCCATTTGCGGGAACTGTATTCACGGTTGATGTCTTCCAGCCCGCCCTTGGTGAAGGCAAGCCAGGCGGCATTGTCGTCGAGGATGTAGGTGTATCGGCGCGTGTCGAAATTCTCGCGGCCTACCTTCACCGGCAGCTTGGCCGCCCAGTAGTCCGGTACGCGTTGCCAGACGATCTCCGAACCCGGCTTGAAGCTGGCGATCTTGTAGGCGGCCGAGCCGAGCGGGATTTCCAACGTCGGCCTGGTGACGTCGCGCTTCTTGCCGCTGGCGTCCCTGCCTTCCCACCAGTGTTTCGGCAGCACGGCAAGGTCGCCCATGATCTTGGGCAGTTCGCGGTTGCCCTTCTGGTTGAAATGGAATTCGACCTCGCGGTCGGAGATTGCCACCGCATCGGTGACGTTCTCGAAATAGCGGCTGTATTGCGGGCTGTTCGCCTTCAGCACCTTGAACGACCAGATCACGTCGTCGACGGTGATCGGCTGGCCGTCATGCCATTTGGCGCGCCGATCGAGCCGGTACGTCGCCGAGGAATAGTCAGCCGGGTATTTGTAGGCGTCGGCGATCAGGGGATGGCTGACGCTGCCCTCATCGGTCGCCTGCTCCATCAGCGTGTCGTAGAGCAGGCCGCCGCCGTATCCGACGAGACCCGCCGCCGGCGATCCCTGGACGATATAGGGATTGAAGCTGTCATAGGTGCCAAGCAGCACCGAATTCAGCGTGCCGCCCTTCGGCGCGTTCGGATTGACGTAGTCATAGTGCTGGAAATTGTCGCCGTATTTGGATTCGCCGATCAGCGATGAGGTGGTCCGCCACTCGTCGGCCCGGGTTGCCTGCAACCCCGCCGCCAGCAGGGCCGCCGCCAGCAACGACCTTAGAAGCGTTCGGCCAACCGTCATGCACTATCCTCTTCGCCATGCCTGCGGATCATCCAGACGCAATCTAGATGATTTGGCGCTCGTGAAAACCGCCATGCGCGGCTTTGTCGCCGCACCATGCGTTTTTTCCCTAGCGAAAAAGCCGGGCAGAACCCGGCTTTTTCAAGATGACCACGGTATTTCCGGTTATTTTGCCGGTGCGGCCGGCGCCGCAGGCTTTGCCGGGGCGGCTCCATCAGCTGGCTTGGCGGGCGCGGAGGCGTCCGCGGCGGCGCCCGGCGCCGGCAGCGGCTTGGGGTTGTCCGACAGCGTGCGCAGATAGGCGATGACGTTGGCGCGGTCTTCCTCCTTCGGCAGGCCAGCAAAGCCCATCGCCGTGCCCTTCACGAATTTCTTCGGCGAAGTGATGAAGTGGTTGATGTTGTCGTAGGTCCACTTCTCGGAGCCGCCCTTGGAGAATTCCTTCATGCCGGCCGAATACGCGAAGCCTTCATGCTCGGCGACCGGGCGGTCGACGAGATCCCAAAGATCGGGGCCGACCTTGTTTGGGCCGCCCTTTTCGCCGGAATGGCAGGCCTGGCACTTCTTGAAGATGGCAGCGCCCTGGTCGACGCTGGCACTGGCCAGGAGGTCGGCGATCGGCTTTTCGGCTGCTGCCGGCGCAGCCGCGCCGCCTTCGGCAGGTTCGGTCGCCTCGATGGCGAAGCCGGGCTTTTCCGGCGCGGGCGAGGCAAACAGCGCGTCCGACACCAGGCCGACCGAGAAAACGACGAAGACAGTTCCAAGCAATCCGGCGAGCAGTTTGTTGACTTCGTTGGAATCCATTCGCCCCTTGCTCCCTTTTCCGGCGGACTGATCCGTCCACTCCGTCCGTCGGTATCGAGACCTGCCCTCCAGAGCCGGTCAAATCGGGCGGAAACTAGGTCTTTTGCTCGGGCGTTGCAACACCTATAAGGGCGCTGCCAGTGAGACCTTTTGCCACTTTTCCCCTCCTCGTTTCGGACGCCTTGCCAGACCGATGTCCACCTTGATCCTGATACCGGCCCGCATGGCCTCGACCCGCCTGCCGGGCAAGCCGCTGGCCGATATATCAGGCGCGCCGATGATCGTGCATGTCGCCCGCCGCGCGGCCGAAGCCGGCCTTGGCCGGGTGGTGGTGGCGACCGACACGCAGAGCGTGGCCGAGGCGGTGCGCGCGCATGGCTTCGAGGCGGTGATGACGCGCATGGATCATGAGTCCGGCTCGGATCGCATCCACGAGGCGTTGGTTGCTCTTGATCCCCTGGGCAAGGTCGAAACGATCGTCAATGTGCAGGGCGACCTGCCGACCATCGATCCTGCCATCATCGCCGCCTCGCTCAGGCCGTTCGAGCACGCCACGGTGGATATCGCCACGCTCGGCGTCGAGATCGTCCGCGAGGAGGAAAAGACCAATTCCAACGTCGTCAAGATCGTCGGCTCGCCGCTCTCCGGCACGCGGTTGCGGGCGCTCTATTTCACCCGGGCCACGGCACCGTGGGGCGAGGGGCCGCTCTATCACCATATCGGTCTCTACGCCTATCGCCGCGCCGCGCTCGAGCGTTTCGTCGCGCTGAAGCCGTCGCCGCTGGAGCGCCGCGAGCGGCTGGAGCAGCTCCGGGCACTGGAGGCCGGCATGCGCATCGACGCCGAGATCGTGCAGTCGCTGCCGCTTGGCGTCGACACGCCGCATGACCTGGAACGCGCCAGGGAAATTCTTTCAAACTGAGATATCCGCATGCCTGAAAAGACCAACAGAATATCCTTCCAGGGCGAGCCGGGCGCCAATTCCGACACCGCCTGCCGCAACGTCTATCCCTCGATGGAGCCGTTGCCTTGCCCGACCTTCGAGGACGCGTTCAATGCCGTCGAGACCGGCAAGGCCGATCTCGCCATGATCCCGATCGAAAACACCATCGCCGGACGCGTCGCCGACATCCACCATCTTCTGCCGGAATCGAGGATGCACATTGTCGGCGAATATTTCCTGCCGATCCATTTCCAGCTGATGGTGCTGCCCGGCGTCAGGCGCGACGAGATCAAGACCGTGCACACCCACATCCACGCCCTCGGCCAGTGCCGCAAATACATTCGCAAGAACGGCTGGAAGGGAGTAGTCGCGGGGGACACGGCGGGCGCCGCCAAGATGGTCTCCGAGGTCAAGGACCGCACCATGGCCGCGCTGGCCCCGGCGCTGGCCGCGACGCTCTACGGGCTCGACGTCATCGAGGAGAATGTCGAGGACACCGACAGCAACGTCACCCGCTTCGTGGTCCTGACCAAGAGCAAGCAATGGGCCGAGCGCCCGGCACCCGACGTCAAGATGATGACGACCTTCATCTTTCGCGTCCGCAACGTGCCGGCCGCGCTCTACAAGGCCATGGGCGGCTTCGCCACTAACGGCATCAACATGACCAAGCTGGAGAGCTATCAGCTCGGCGCCTTCACTGCGACGCTGTTCTACGCCGACATCGAGGGCCACCCAGACGATCCGCTGGTCAAGCTGGCGCTGGACGAGCTTCGCTTCTTCTCGCGGGAAGTGCGGATCCTCGGCGTCTATCCGGCCAGCGAGTCACGCGAGCAGTGGAAGGTGGCGGATTGAGCTACCAGCCCAGCGGCACGTAGTCGATTTCCATGAAGGTCTCGACCTCCGGTACCCAGCGGTCGCGCACGAAGGCGACATGATCGGGATGGTCGTTGTACCTGGTGTAGGCGGCCTGGTCGGCGAACTCCATCGAGAAGCCGAACCGATAATCGTTCTTGGGGCTGATCTGCCGCAATTGCTCGAAATGCGTGACGCCCCGGATCGCCGAGAGGATTTTCCTGGCGTCGACGAGAAATCGCTTTTCCTCCAGCGAATGCGGCGGGTGCTTCAGCGTGAAGACGACGGTGTGACGGATCATTTGTCTCTCCTGTAATGACTTCGATATTCACAATTCGCTGTCGACCCAGGCACGGATGAGGTGATGCGCGATGGCGCCTTTCGGCGGCGTGACCAGGGCGTGGGGGTGCGCACGGTCCAGCATCAGGCGCACCTCGTCGCGCAAAAACCAGCGGCAGTCCTCCAACTCGTCGAGATCGGCCTGGATATCGTCGTTGAGCGGCTCGCCGAAGCAGCCGATCATCAGCGAATAGGGAAACGGCCAGGGTTGGCTGGCGTGGTAGACGACGCGGCCGAGCCGTATTCCGGCTTCCTCCAGCGTTTCGCGGCGCACCGCCGCCTCGATCGTCTCGCCCGGCTCGATGAAGCCGGCAAGCGCCGAATACATCCCCGGCCCGAAATGCCGGCCGCGCCCGAGCAGGCATTTCTCCCGCGTCGCCGTCAGCATGATCGCCACCGGGTCGGTGCGCGGAAAATGCTCGGTGCCGCAATTGGGGCAATGGCGTTTGTAGCCACCCGCCCGCATCTGCGATTCGGTGCCGCATTTGCTGCAGAAGCGGTGGCTGGCGTGCCAAGCCAGCAGGGCCGCCCCTTGCGCCATCGCGCCGGCGGCGGCCTCGTCGATCAGCCCTTGCATATAGACCGAGCGGTAATCGATCGCCTTGACGGTTTCAGGCAACTGTTCGGCATCGATGCCGGCCAAGACCGCCAGTACCGGCCCCTGTTCGGAAAACCCGAGCAGGACACTTTGGTCGAAGGAAGGGCGGAAGGGCTCGCTCTCGGCGACGCGGTACCAAGGGTCGAAACCGCCATCCGCCAGTTTCAGGTGGAGCCGGCCGCCATTCATCAAAAGCAGCCGTGTCGTCGGATCGGCCAGCGCCTTGTCGACCGAATCGTCTGCGCGGTTCTCGGATTGCCGGTCGATCGTGTTGCCGGCAAAGCCGACGAACTGGCTCGGCTCACGCAGGGGCGCGTCAAACAGGCGGAAGCTCATAGGGACTCTGCTGCTTTGGGATGGACATGCTTGGATGGACACGGGGAAGGCTTATAGCGCTGCCCTTATCGTTTCGGCAAACCGGCGCAGGTCGGAACGCTCATACGGCTCTCGCAGGCCATGTCCCCACACCGGGCCGGGCCAGCCGGGGTCGCCCTCGGACCGTGCGATGATGTGGACATGCAGTTGGCGCACGATGTTGCCGAGCGCGCCGGTGTTGATCTTGGTGCAGCCGCTCACCTTCTTCAGCGCCTGCGCCACCATGTTGGTCTCGAAGGTCAGCATCGCCTGGTCGAGCGGCGTCATGTCGTGGATCTCCTCCGCGCCCGGCCGCTGCGGCACGAGGAGCAGCCATGGCCAGCGGCGGTCGTTCATCACCCGCAATTCGCACAGCCCAAGCCACATCAACTGCTCGCTGTCAGCCTCCAGCCGGGCATCCAGCGTGAATCCGGCCTTCAGGCCCGGCAGCATCGGCGTTTCCCTTGCTTTTCTTGGCTTCCTCAAACCCTGAACGCTAAAGCGGCTGCACCGGGGCTGCAAGCGAATCTCGTGGTTCGCGGTGCCGATTTGCCTGCGCACTTGCATTTCGTCGCGCAATTGCCGATATGGACAGCGGGAGGTTGGTGGTGGACGATCCACTCGCCAACCGGGTCAGGTCCGGAAGGAAGCAGCCCTAACGAGCCCGGAACGGGTCATTGTTCCAGCCTCCCACCTCATCGGCCCTCCTCGCGACATTGACGACGCATTGCAGCGCGGGCGAGACTATGCGCAGGAATCGGCGCCTTTGGGCGGCCTTTTGGAGCTTAACGGGCGAATGAGCGAAGCCGGAAATTCGGGGCCCGATAGTCTGGCGACGGGCAAGGCCGCTGCCTATCGCGTGCTGGCGCGCAAATACCGTCCGTCGAATTTCTCCGAGCTCGTCGGCCAGGAGCCGATGGTGCGCACCCTCACCAACGCCTTTGCCACTGGCCGCATTGCCCAGGCCTGGATGCTGACCGGCGTGCGTGGCGTCGGCAAGACCACGACGGCGCGCATACTGGCGCGTGCCCTGAATTATAAAACCGCCATCGTTGACCAGCCCTCGGTCGACCTCGCCGTGCTTGGCGAGCATTGCCAGGCGATCATGGAAGGCCGCCATGTCGACGTCATCGAGATGGACGCCGCCTCGCACACCGGTATCGACGACATTAGGGACATCATCGAGCGCGTGCGCTATGCGCCCGTCTCGGCTCGCTACAAGGTCTACATCATCGATGAAGTGCACATGCTGTCCACGCAGGCCTTCAACGGCCTGCTGAAGACGCTGGAAGAACCGCCGCCGCACGTCAAGTTCATCTTCGCCACCACCGAGATCCGCAAGGTTCCGATCACCGTCCTGTCGCGCTGCCAGCGCTTCGACCTGCGGCGCATCGACGCCGGCGCGCTGGTCGCGCATCTCTCCTCGATCGCCGGCAAGGAAGGCATTTCAGTCGACGACGACGCGCTGGCCATGATCGCGCGCGCTGCGGAAGGTTCCGCCCGCGATTCGCTCTCCATTCTCGACCAGGCGATCGCCCATGGCGCCGGCTCCGTCAGCGCCGAGGCCGTTCGCGCCATGCTTGGCCTGGCCGACCGCGCCCGCATCGTCGATCTGTTCGAATATGTGATGAAGGGCGATGTGGCGGCAGCACTCGGCGAATTCCGCGCGCAATACGACACCGGTGCCGATCCGGCCGCCGTGCTCACCGATCTGGCCGAGTTCAACCACCTCGTCACCCGTTTGCGCTTCGTGCCGACCGCCATGGACGATGCCTCGCTGTCGCAGGACGAGCGCCAGCGCGGCGCCGATTTCGCCAGGGCGCTGTCGGTCCGCGTGCTGTCACGGACCTGGCAGATGCTGCTCAAGGGCATTCCCGAAGTGCAGTCCTCCAACCGGCCGGTCAGTGCCGCCGAAATGGTGTTGATCCGGCTGGCGCACGCCGCCGACCTGCCGACATTGGACGAGGCGCTGAGATCGCTGGAGAGCGGTGCTTCGACGACTGGCGCCGCGCCGCGCCCGAACGGCGCGCCCGTGAACCCCGGCAATGGCGGTGCAGGCGGCAAAGGCGCCAGCGCCGTGGCGCAGGCGCGCATTCCTGGCGGGTCGGGCGGCGCGCAGACCATGCGGCTGGTCGAGGCCACGCCCGCTCCGGCCGCCTTCGTAGCGCCCCCGCAACCTGCGCCGGAGACGCAAGCCGTACCGCTGAAATCGCTGGCCGACATCGTTGCCCTCGCCGACGCGCAGCGCGACATCGCCTTCAAGGTGCTGGTCAAGCGCTGCATCCGGCTGGTGCACATCGAACCCGGCCGCATCGACGTCAGCCTGACCGATGACGCGCCCAAGATGCTACTCAACGAGCTGACGACGAAACTGCGCGCCTGGACCGGCCGCAGCTGGCTGGTGTCGCTGTCGAAGGAAGACGGCGGCCAGACGTTGGCCGAAATGGAATCGACGAAGCGTGAAAACGCCTTCCTCGACGCCAGGAACGACCCGACCGTGGCCGCCATCCTGGCCCGCTTTCCCGGCGCCAAGATCATCGATGTGCGAATTCCAGATACGCCGGACGCCGACGCGACCGACGCCGAAATCCCGGTCGAGCCGCCGGCCGATGACGACGAACCCTGATATCCAGCACTAATCCGCAAAGGATCGGACCATGAAAGATCTTCTCGGCCTGATGGGCAAGGCGAAGGAAATGCAGGCCAAGTTCCAGGCCATGCAGGATGAGATCGCCACGGTCGAAGCCGTCGGCCAGGCCGGCGGCGGTCTGGTCAGCATCACGTTGAGCGGAAAGTTCGACATCAAGTCGCTGAAGATCGACCCCTCTTTGTTTAGGGAAGACGAGGTCGAAATCCTCGAGGATTTGATTCTTGCCGCGCACAATGACGCCAAGGCCAAGGTCGAGCAGATCATGCAGGAAAAAACCAAGGCGTTGACCGCCGGCCTGCCCATCCCGCCGGGAATGAAACTGCCTTTTTAGGCGTTCGGTGCGCCCATGATCGGCGAGCCGTCAGAAAGACTGATCGAGCAGCGTATCCGCAACAGGATCTACGAGATTCTGGAGATCCTCGCCGACTGCGATGCAGGTGTCGATCTCGTCGGCATCAAGGGCTACTTCAATCTCTTCGAGGATTTCGTGCACCGCCCGTCGATCGAGGCCGGCACGTCGGCGCTTTCGAAGGATGAACGCGCCATCGTGCTGGAAATCGCCGAGTTCCTGGAGGCGGCCTCCGAAACAAATCCTGATTTCACCAAGGCCGAGTTCATCGATAGCGACTGGCCGGGCAAGATCGCGCCGACGGCCAGGGAGGCGCGGGCGCTGTTTCTCAGGCGGGGCCTGTTTTCAGACACGATCGAAGAGATCGAACCCGGTTGGCCGGCAGCAATCGCCGCCGGGCGATAGACTGTTCTGGGAAGCCGTGGCGCGCTCTTCCCGGCAAAAAGCGTATGGCGTTTACCCCAGCGGAATTGCGGCAAAACGAAGAAAAGGCGGTTATTGTCCGTGTGAAACGACGGCCCGATCCATCTGGAAAGCCTCGATTTGTGTCAATTAGGCAACAGTCCGCCGTTAATAACGTTTTGGCCATCATTTTGCCCGAAAGTGTCTCATTCTTGCCGCAGCCTGGGGGCGGGCATTGAAGTGAGAGGGTTACCTGTTGATAGCCACGCGATGGAAGACGCCGCTATTGCTCGGCGTCGTCACGTCTCCCCTTTTCTTGGCCGCTTGCAGCCAGACCACCTCGCACGGCATGTCGGTCGCCAGCCTGACCGACGCCATCACGCCGAGCTTCCTGAGTTCGCGCGCCTACAGCCATACGCCGAAGGACAGGGAATGCCTGGAACGGGCGATGTTCTTCGAATCCAACCGGTCGAGCCGCGATGGCATGATCGCCGTCGGCACGGTGGTGATGAACCGGCTGCGCTCGGGCAATCATGGCAGCACCATCTGCCAGGTGGTGGGCGAGCCCGGGCAGTTCGCGCCGGGCGTCATGACCAGGGCGATGAATTCACGTGCAATGCCCGATGTCGAGGAGGCCGCCGACGCCGTGCTCAAGGGCGAGCGCAAGGCCAAGCTCAAGAACACGATGTATTTCCACACCGCCGGCCTGCGCTTCCCCTACAAGAACATGCACTACACCATGGTTGCCGGCGGCAATGCCTTCTACGAAAAGCGCGGCCGCAACTGGCAGCCGCTGCCGGATGAGCCGATGGTCGCGTCGGCCGAGTCGCCAGCCGCGTTGCCGGGAGTACCCGCGACGCGTGTCGCGTCCGTCGAGATGGTGCGCCCGGCCAAGGCGACCGCCCGCAATGCCCCGGCAGAACAGGTCTACATGACCGCAGCGGCGGAACCGGCCAAGCCGGCGCCCGCTCGCACTGCTCCCGCGCAGCAGACCTATCTGACCGCATCCGCGGCGCCGTCGGCAAAGTCCGCGCGAGTCCAGGCGAAGCCAATCGAAATTGCGATGCAGGAGCCGATGGAAGAGCCGGACGCCGCCCGTTTTGGCGGAACCTTGAACAGCGGAACCTTGAACAGCGGAACCTCGAACAAAAGGGTCATCTCCTCGGTCCAGGACGCTCCGCAGGAAGCATCGATGGGATTCCAGTCGACGCCTGAGAACACCGACGCCATAGGCGCGATGATCGTCAGCCAGGGTCGCCCGCTCGAAACCAACTGATTCTCGCATGGCAGCATGGCGGACCGTGCGTCGACAGGGATGTTTCAAACCGCTCTGAAAAATCCTAGATCAGTGCGATGTCCAAGCGAATCGCCGGTCCCGAGATTGAACGCCTGATCCAGCTTCTGGCCAAGGTGCCGGGGCTTGGCCCCCGTTCAGCTAGGCGCGCGGCGCTGCACCTGATCAAGAAGAAGGAACAATTGCTGTCGCCGCTCGCCGCCGCCATGGGCGAGGCCGCCGACAAGGTGCGCATCTGCTCGACCTGCGGCAATGTCGACACCTCGGACCCCTGCATGATCTGCACGGACCCACGCCGCGATGCCGCCACCCTGATCGTCGTCGAGGACGTCTCGGATCTCTGGGCGCTGGAGCGGGCGGCGGCGATGAATGTGCGCTACCATGTGCTCGGCGGCACGCTTTCGCCGCTCGACGGCATCGGCCCCGATCGGCTCAACATCCGTTCGCTGGTCGACCGCATAGCCGGCGGCGAGGTCAAGGAGGTCATCCTCGCCGTCAACGCGACGGTCGAGGGCCAGACCACCGCGCACTATCTCACCGATCAGCTCTCCGGCTTCGAGGTCAAGATAACGCGTCTGGCGCACGGCGTGCCGGTCGGCGGTGAACTCGACTATCTCGACGAAGGTACTCTGGCCGCCGCGCTGCGCTCGCGCACGGCGTTTTGACCAGATCGGCGGAGAGGATGCGCACGATGACCGTCACGCATCTTTTGAGGCAGGTGGTGCACGCCCCCCAACCTCTCAGGTTGGCTTTGCTTTCCTTTCTGGCCGCACTCCTCGCCGTCCTCCTCACCATCCCCGCATCCGCCGCCATCGACGACCAGTTCCGCGCATGGCTCCAATCCGACCTCTGGCCCGACGCCAAGGCGAAAGGCATTTCCAAAAGCACGTTCGACGCCGCGTTCACCGGCATCGAGCCCAATCTCGATCTCCCCGATCTTGTCTTGCCAGGCGAGAAGCCGAAGACGCCGCAAAAGCAGCACCAGGCCGAGTTCGGTTCGCCCGGCGCCTATTTTGCCGAGAAGACGGTTCGTGCGGTGACATCGGGTGGACGCACCCGCGAAGCCGCCAATGCCCGCACGCTTGCCGCGATCGAAAAGCGTTACGGCGTGCCGGGTGAAATCCTTCTGGCGATCTGGGGCCGCGAGACCGGATTCGGCGCGGCGAAGATGCCCTACGACGCCTTCGAGGTGCTGGGCACCAAGGCGTTCATGTCGACGAAAAAGGATTTCTTCCGCACCGAGCTGCTGGCGGCGCTGGAAATCGTCGAACGCGGGCTGGCCCCGGTCGGCGCGATGAAATCGTCCTGGGCCGGCGCGCTCGGCCAGCCGCAATTCATGCCGACCTCTTTCCTGAAACATGCTGTGGATTTCGACGGCGACGGCCGCGTCGACATCTGGAATTCGACGCCTGACGTGCTGGCCTCGATCGCAAATTACCTTGTCCATTATGGCTGGGTGAGGGGACGCGGTTGGGGTTTCGAGGTGACCGTTCCCGAGAGCGTCTCCTGTTCGCTGGAAGGCCCGGACCAGGGCAAAAAGATTTCGCAATGGGCCGCCATGGGCATCAAGCGCGTGGGCGGCAAAGCGTTCCCGGCGAGCGAGCTGAAGACGGAAGGCTTCCTGCTGATGCCGGCCGGCCGCAGCGGCCCGGCCTTCATCGCCACCCCCAATTTCTACGTGCTGAAGGAATACAACACCAGCGACCTCTATGCGCTGTTCATCGGCCACGGCGCCGACCGCATTGCCCATGGCGATCAGAATTTTTCCGGTAACTGGGGTCCGGTCGGCGATCTCCACCGCTCCGATATCGCCGCCTTGCAGCGGACCCTTGAAGCCAAGGGCTATGATGTTGGCAGCGCCGACGGCCTGCCGGGCTTCAAGACCCGCCGCTCGATCGGCAGATGGCAGGAAAAGAATGGTCAGGCGGCCACCTGTTTTCCTGATGCCGGTCTGGTCGCCGCGCTGAAATAGCTTCGAAATTTTAGCAGATTTTTCACGATCCGCGGCGTCATTTGGCCGCGCATGCGTCGACACGCCGCCGTGCATTCTGCTCCACTGGGGCTGTCTCGCAAATCCTCGTTGCCGGGCCGGGTGCCGCCGGATAAGGTATTGACCAACTGGACAAAAACCACGACGTTGGTGGCTCAGAGGCTCTCGTCGAGCCTTGAAAGAACACCGCAACCCTGAGCCGGGAACTCAGGTCAACAAACAACAAAACAGGGAACAATCATCATGATGATGGAAAAGCTTGCTCTACGATCCCGCACCTTGCTTGCGGGCGCCGCAGTGTCGGCGCTGCTTCTGGCCGGCGCGCCGGCTGGCGCGGTCACGCCCGCCGACACGCTTGTCGAAGGTTTTGCCATCGACGACATCATCTCGATGGATCCGGGCGAGGCGTTCGAGCTGTCGACCGCCGAAGTCACCGGCAACACCTATGACCTTCTTGTGCGCCTCGACCTCAGCGACACCTCCAAGGTCAAGCCCGACCTCGCCGCAAGCTGGACCGTCTCCGACGATGGCCTGACCTATACGTTCAAGCTCAAGCCGGGCCTGAAATTCGCTTCCGGCAACCCGATCACCGCCGCCGACGTCGCCTGGTCGTTCGAGCGTGCCGTCAAGCTGGACAAGAGCCCGGCCTTCATCATCGATCAGTTCGGCATCAGCGGCGACAACGTCACCGAAAAGGCCAAGGCGGTCGACGACACCACCTTCCAGTTCACCGTCGACAAGGCTTACGCGCCAAGTTTCGTCCTGAACTGCCTGTCGGCCACCGTCGCCTCCGTTGTCGACGCCAAGCTGGTCAAGGAACATGTCGCGGCGGTGACGCCGAGCGCCGACTACAAATGGGATAATGACTTCGGCAATGCCTGGCTGAAGACAGGCTATGCCGGCTCGGGCGCCTACAAGCTGCGTGAATGGCGTGCCAACGAGGCGGTCGTCATGGAGCGCAACGACAATTATTACGGCGAAAAGGCCAAGCTCGCCCGCGTCATCTACCGCAACATGAAGGAAAGCTCGGCCCAGCGCCTGGCGCTTGAAGCCGGCGATATCGACGTTGCCCGCAATCTCGAGCCGAATGACCTCGACGCCATCGCCAAGAACGCCGACCTCACCACCACCAGCGCGCCGAAAGGCACCGTCTACTACATCAGCCTCAACCAGAAGAACCCGAACCTCGCCAAACCCGAGGTCCGTCAGGCCTTCAAATACCTTGTCGACTATGATGCCTTGAGCTCGACCATCCTCAAGGGCATTGGCGAAATCCACCAGACCTTCCTGCCCAAGGGCGTGCTCGGCGAACTGGACGAAAACCCGTTCAAGCTCGACGTCGCCAAGGCCAAGGAACTGCTGGCCAAGGCAGGCCTGCCCGACGGCTTCAGCGTCACGATGGATGTACGCACCGGCCAGCCGACCACCGGCATGGCGGAATCGATCCAGCAGACGCTCGGCCAGGCTGGCATCAAGCTGGAGATCATTCCGGGTGACGGCAAGCAGACGCTGACCAAATACCGCGCCCGCAACCACGACATTTATATCGGCAATTGGGGCCAGGACTATTTCGATCCGAACTCCAACGCGCAGACCTTTGCCTCGAACCCGGACAATTCGGATGCAGGCAAGTCCCACACGCTCGCCTGGCGCAATAGCTGGGACATTCCGGATCTGACCAAGGAAACGGAAGCGGCACTCCTGGAGAAGGATTCGGGCAAGCGCGCCGATATGTACAAGGATCTTGAGAAAAAGATTCTCGACACCAGCCCCTTCGTCATCATCCACCAGCAGCTGGAAGTCGCGGGTCTGCGCAAGAACCTCAAGGGCTTCGCGCTCGGTCCGAGCTTCGACACCAACTTCGTCGGGCCGGTTTCCAAGGAATAGTGTTCGCGGACACGCCGCATGAGCGCGATCGAAAACGAGGGCGGGCGCGGCAGCGCCCGCGCCGTCGCCCTTGCATCATCGCTCGGCCGTTTCCTGGTCATTGCGGTGACCACCTATCTTGGTCTTCTCGCGGTCACCTTCTTCATTGGCCGCGTCATCCCGATCGACCCGGTGCTCGCCGTTCTGGGCGACCGGGCACCCGCCAATGTCGTGGAGCGCACGCGCCGCGAGATGGGCCTCGACCTGCCGTTGATCGAGCAGTTCTATATCTATGTGAAACACGCGCTGAGCGGCGATTTCGGTATCTCGGTGCTGACCACAAACCCCGTCATGACCGACATCCGCCGCGCTCTTCCCGCAACGACGGAACTTGCGACATTGGGGACACTGATCGGCGCGCTGTTCGGTGTGCCGCTCGGGGTGCTGGCCGCGGTCAAACGCGGCAGTCTCATCGATCAGATCGTGCGCATCATCGGCCTGATCGGCTATTCCGTACCCATCTTCTGGCTGGGTCTGCTGGGTTTGGTGCTGTTCTACGCCAAGCTGCAGTGGGTGGCCTTCCCTGCACGGCTCGACATCGTCTACGAATACACTTTCACGCCGATCACCGGTTTCTACCTGCTCGACTCCGCGATGCAGGGACAGTGGGACGTCTTTTACGATGGTTTCCGCCACATCATCCTGCCGGCCTCGCTGCTCGGCTATTTCTCGCTCGCCTATATCAGCCGCATGACGCGCTCGTTCATGCTCAATGAGCTCGCCCAGGAATATGTCGTCGCGGCGCGCGCCAAGGGCCTGTCGGAAACGCGCATCATCTGGGGCCACGCGTTGCGCAATGCCGCTGTGCCGATGGTGACCGTGATCGCGCTGTCCTATGCCGGGCTGCTCGAGGGCTCGGTACTCACCGAGACCGTCTTCTCCTGGCCGGGCATCGGCCTCTACATCACCAACTCGCTGCAGAACGCCGACATGAACGCGGTGCTCGGCGGTACCATCGTCATCGGCTCGGTGTTCATCGGCATCAACCTTCTGTCCGACCTGCTCTACCGTGTGCTCGATCCGAGGACCAAGACAGGATGAGTAGAGGTATTTCGGGCTTGGCTGCGGCTAGTCACCCCCACTCCGGCCCTTCGGGCCACCTCTCCCCCTGCCAGGGGGACAGGAAAAGGCGGTCGCATGCTTGGCGCCTTTCCTTTCCCCCGTCGAACCGGGGAGAGGTGGTCTGCGAAGCAGACCGGAGCGGGGGTCGACAGCTTCAAGGGGCATCGTCATGACCGTCTCCGACGCCCGCCCCTTCTCCCGTCGCGCATGGTTGCTGTCGGAGCGGCCGGCATCGCGCATGCAGGCAAGGCTCGGTCGCGCCTATGTCGCGTGGCGGCGCTTTTCCGCCAATCGTCTGGCCTTTGTCGGTCTGCTGATCATCATCGCCCTGCTGCTCGTCGCCGCCCTTGCCGGTGTGCTGGCGCCGTATTCGCCGACCTTCGGTGACTTGAAGAACGCGCGGCTGCTGGCGCCGAGTGCGCAACACTGGTTCGGCACCGACGACCTCGGCCGCGACATCCTTTCGCGCATTCTCTACGGTTCGCGTTGGACCCTCTATGTGGTCATTCTGGTCGCCATCATCGCGGCTCCCATCGGTCTTCTGGTCGGCACCGTCGCCGGCTACGCCGGCGGCTGGACCGATGCCATCCTGATGCGCATCACCGACATCTTCCTCGCTTTCCCCAAGCTGATCCTGGCGCTGGCCTTTGTCGCCGCCCTCGGTCCCGGCATCGAGAACGCGGTGCTCGCCATCGCCATCACCTCCTGGCCGCCCTATGCCCGAATTGCCCGCGCGGAAACGCTGACCGTGCGCAATTCGGATTACATCAAGGCGGTGCAACTGATGGGCGCCTCGCCCTTCCGTATCGTGCTGCGCCACATCATGCCGCTCTGCATCTCCTCGCTGATCATCCGCGTCACGCTCGACATGGCCGGCATTATCCTGACCGCCGCCGGCCTCGGCTTCCTCGGCCTTGGCGCGCAGCCGCCACTGCCCGAATGGGGCACGATGATCGCGTCGGGGCGCCGCTTCGTGCTCGACCAATGGTGGGTGGCCGGTGCGCCGGGCTTCGCCATCCTCATCGTCAGCCTCGGCTTCAACCTGCTTGGCGACGGCCTGCGCGACGCACTCGATCCCCGGAGCGGTGACCAATGAGCGGCCAGACGGGGACACTGCTTGAGGTAGATGATCTGCGCGTCACCTTTCCGACCCGTACCGGCATGATCGAGGCGGTGCGCGGCGTCTCCTTTTCGCTCGGCCGCGAACGGCTCGGCATTGTCGGCGAGTCCGGCTCGGGCAAGTCGCAGACGGGCCGCGCCATCATGGGCCTGACACCGCCGCAGGCCCGGATATCAGCCAGCAAATTGACCTTCGACGGCATCGACCTGCTCGGCGTCTCGCCACGCCAACGCCGGGCGCTGCGCGGCAACCGCATCGCCATGATCCTGCAGGATCCGAAATATTCGCTCGACCCGGTGATGAGCATCGGCCGCCAGATCGTCGAGACTTTGCGCACCCATGAAAAGGTCGGCAAGGCCGAGGCGCGCGAGCGCGCGCTGGCCATGCTGGAGGCGGTGCAGATCCGCGATCCCAAACGTGTCTTCGACCTGCATCCGCACGAAGTATCCGGCGGCATGGGCCAGCGTGCCATGATCGCCATGATGCTGATCGCCGGGCCGGAAATGATGATCGCCGACGAGCCGACCTCGGCGCTTGATGTCACGGTGCAGCTCGACGTGCTCGGCATTCTCGACAGGCTGGTCGCAGAGCGCGGCATGGGGCTGATCTTCATCTCGCACGATCTGCGTCTGGTCTCGTCCTTCTGCGACCGCGTCATCGTCATGTATGCCGGCAAAGTGGTCGAGCAGCTCAAGGCTTCGGAACTCAGCCAGGCGCAGCATCCCTACACGCGCGGCCTGCTCAACTGCATGCCCAAGATCGGCGCCGACCGTCACCCGCTGCCGGTGCTCGACCGCAAGCCGGAGTGGGCGGCATGACTTCCGCGATTGCCATCGACAGGCTGGAGGTGATCTTCGACCGCTTCCGCGCGTTGAAGGGCGTCAGCCTCGATGTGCAGCCGGGTGAATCCTTCGGCCTGGTCGGTGAATCCGGCTCAGGCAAATCGACACTGCTGCGAGCCATAGCCGGCCTTGCGCCGGTCGCCTCGGGCAGCATCACCGTCAACGGCAAGACGCTCGGCACGCGCCGCGACAAGGCTTTTTACCGCGAAGTGCAGATGGTTTTTCAGGATCCGTATGGCTCGCTGCATCCGCGCCAGACCGTCGACCGCCTGCTGCAGGAGCCGCTTGCCATCCACGGCTTTGCCGATGGCGAAAAGCGGATTGAACGCGCACTCGACGAGGTCGGCCTCGGCAACGGTTTTCGCTTCCGTTATGCGCACCAATTGTCGGGCGGCCAGCGCCAGCGCGTGGCGATCGCGCGCGCGCTCATCCTCGAGCCCTCGATCCTGCTGCTCGACGAGCCGACCTCGGCGCTCGACGCCTCGGTGCAGGCCGAAGTGCTCAACCTGCTGGAGGAAGTCCGCCGGCGGCGCAAGCTGACCTTCCTGATGGTCAGCCACGACCTCGCCATCATCACCCACATGTGCGAGCGGCTGATGGTGATGCAGGGCGGCGAGGCGGTGGAGAATCTGGTGGCGAACGACCTCGTCGAGCGCCGCGTGACGAAGGATTATACGCGCAACCTGCTCAGGGCGAGCGACGGGTTTGTGAGAACCGCCTCCGATCAAGTTTGACGATAGTTGTCCGACGCAAAGTGTATTTCCCGCCTCAGGCCGCTCCGCTCTCCGGCAGGACCTCATCCTGCTGCGCTTCGCCTTCCGCCGCGTCTTTCGGCTCCTTGATCCTGAACCACGTCACATAAAGCGCCGGCAGGAACAGCAGCGTGATTGCGGTACCCGCAATGATGCCGCCCATCATCGCGTAGGCCATCGGCCCCCAGAACACTTCGCGGGCGATCGGGATCAGGGCCAGGCTGGCCGCGGCGGCGGTCAGCGCGATCGGCCGCATGCGGTGCTCTGTCGCTTCGATGACCGCGGCCCAGCGATCCCTGCCCCCGGCGACAAGGTCCTCGATCTGGA
This sequence comes from Mesorhizobium sp. B2-3-13, assembly GCF_006442195.1. Lineage (NCBI taxonomy): Bacteria > Pseudomonadati > Pseudomonadota > Alphaproteobacteria > Hyphomicrobiales > Phyllobacteriaceae > Mesorhizobium > Mesorhizobium sp. B2-3-13. Next base: position 147,707 of record NZ_VFVQ01000014.1, on the reverse strand, counting down.
CGATCAGGATGACCGAGTTGCGGATCAGGATGCCGATCAGCGCCAGCACGCCGAGGATGGCGACGAAGCCGAGCGGCGCGCCGCTTGGCACCAGGGCCGCCACAACGCCAATCAGGCCCAGCGGCGCCACCGCCACCACCAGGAACAGGCGCTGGAAGCTCTGCAACTGCACCATCAGGATGGTCGCCATGACGAACAGCATCAGCGGCACCACGGCCGCGATGGGTCCCTGGCTCTTGGCGCTTTCCTCGACCGAGCCGGCGGTCTCGACCGAATAGCCAGGCGGCAGCTTGGCGATGAAGGCGTCGACCGACGGCTTCAACTCGTTGACGACGGTCGCCGGCAGTACGTCGCCAACCAAGCCGGCGCGCACCGTGATAGTCGGGATGCGGTCGCGCCGCCAGACGGTGGGCTGCTCCAGATCGTAGCGAAAATTGGCGACCGCGGCGAGGGGGATCGCCTCGCCATTGCCGGTCGGCAGCTGGATGTTCTGCAGCGTCTCGATCGAGCCGCGCTCGGCTTCGCGCGAACGTGCCACGACGTTGATGAGGTATGTCGCGTCACGCACCTGTGTGATAGTCGCGCCGCCCACCGTGCTGTTCAGCGTGCTGGCGATGTCGGACGAGGTGATGCCGAGCTGGCGCGCCTTGTCCTGCAGTACGTCGACCCTCAGCACACGCTGCGGTTCGTTCCAGTCGAAGGTCGGTGCTGCGAGCTTCGGATTGGCTGAGATCACGCCGGCGAATTGCTGCGCCAGTTCTCGAACCGTCTGGATGTCAGGGCCGCCGACGCGGTACTGTACAGGCCGTCCAACCGGTGGTCCGAGCTCAAGCGGCTTGACGAAGGCGTCGGTGCCGACAAACTCCGCGCGCAGCAGCTTCTCCAGCGCCGGCTTCACCCGGTTGCGCGCCTCAATGCTCTTGGTGACAATCACCGTCTGGCCGAAATAGGGATTGGCCGGCTGCACGTCATAGGCCAGCACGAAGCGCACCGCGCCCTGACCGATATAGGAGGAAAAATGGTCGATGTCGGGATTGCCGACCAGCGCCCGCTGTTCGAAGCGCTCCATCTGGTCGCGTGTTTCGGCAATCGAGGAGTTCTGTGGCAGGTTCCAGTCGGCGATCAGCTCCGGCCGGTCGGAAGGCGGGAAGAACTGCTGTTGCACCAGGCCGAAGCCGGCGATCGAGGCAGCGAACAGAAGCACGGTCACGATGATCGTCAGCCAATGCCGGCGCACCGAGCCGACAAGCACGCGCCGGAACAGCGACGTGAAGCGGCCCGGCCGGTCGTGATGCTTGGTCTTCATTGTCGCCGGCAGGATGGTGACGCCGAGCAGCGGCGCGAACAGCACCGCCACGATCCATGACACCAGCAGCGATACGGCGATGACGACGAACAGCGTGAAGGTGTATTCGCCGGCAGCACTCGAGTTGAGCCCGATCGGGATGAAGCCTGCGACCGTCACCAGCGTGCCGGTCAGCATCGGGAAGGCGGTCGAGGTGTAGACATAGGTCGCCGCCTTGCGCAGATTGTCACCAACCTCCAGCCGCGCCACCATCATTTCGACCGCGATCATCGCATCGTCGACCAGCAGTCCGAGCGCGATGATCAGCGCGCCCAGTGAAATGCGCTGCAGCGATATCCCCAGATACTCCATGACCGTGAAGGTGATGGCCAGCACCAGCGGGATCGACAGCGCCACGACGAAGCCGGCGCGCATGCCGAGGCTGATGAACGACACCGCGAGCACGATGGCCACCGCCTCGAACAGCGCACGCGTGAAACCCGAGACCGCCTCCTCGACGATGACAGGCTGGTCGGCGACCAGATGCACGCCGACGCCGACCGGCAAGTCGGCCAGCACCTTGTTCATCTCCTCGTGCAGTGCCTCGCCGAATTTGAGCAGATTGGCATTGGGCTTCATGCCGATGGCAAGCCCGATCGCGTTTTGGCCGTTGAAGCGGAACAAGGCCGTCGGCGGGTCGACGTAACCGCGGGTGATCGTCGCCACGTCGCTCAGCCGGAAGAACCGATCGTTGACGCGCAGATTGATGGCGCGCAGGCTCTCCTCGGAAATGAATTGGCCGCCGACGCGCACGCTGATGCGCTCCGGCCCGGACTGGATCACGCCGGACGGCGTGATCGCATTCTGCGCCTGCAGGCTGGCGACGATTTGCTGCTGGTTGAGGCCAAGCGCCGCTATCTGGCGCGTCGAGAATTCGAGATAGATGGCCTCGTCCTGCGCGCCGACCAGATCGACCTTGCCGGCATTGGGCACGGTCAGGATTTTTGTCCTGATATCCTCCACATAGTCGCGCAATTGACGTTGTGTCAGCCCGTCTGCGGTGAAGGCATAGATGTTGCCGTAGACATCGCCGAAGCGGTCGTTGAAGAACGGGCCCTGCACGCCTTGCGGAAATTGCGCCTTGATGTCGTTGACCATGTTGCGCACCTGAAGCCAGTTCGGCACGACGTCGCGCGCCTTGGTGGTGTCCTTCAGGTTGACGAAGATGACAGTCTGGCCGGCTGTGGTGACTGATTTGGTGTAGTCGAGGCTGTCGAGTTCCTCAAGCTTCTTCTCGATGCGGTCGGTCACCTGCCGCACCGTTTCATTGACCGATGCGCCCGGCCAGTTGGCCTGGATGATCATGGTCTTGATGGTGAAGGCCGGATCTTCCTCGCGGCCGAGATTGAGATAGGAAAACACGCCAGCCACCACGAAGACCAGCATGAAATACCAGACCAGCGAGCGGTGGTTGAGCGCCCAATCGGAGAGGTTGAAGCCTTTCATGAGGCCCCTCCCTCGGGCACTTTGACCTTCTGGCCCTCGCTCAGGTTGTGGACGCCCGCCGTGACGACGCGCATCCCGGCCTCGAGCCCTTCGGCCACCGTGAAGGTGCCGCCGGCCTTCGACGCGACCTTGATATCGCGCATGCTCACGCTGGAGGTCTGCGGGTCGACGATCCACACTTTTTCGGAACCATTCTTGTCGAGCAAAGCCGAGATGGGCAGCTCGATCCTTGGTACGACCTTGGTCATGCGGATCGCCGTTACCGTCGAGCCGAGCCTGAAGGCCTGCGGCGGATCGGTCAGCGTCAGCTTGACCCGGCGCGTTCGGGTCGAGCCCTCGGCCTGGGGCGCGATCTCGCGCAGCTTGGCCTCGGTCTGAATTGTCGGCAGCGACTGCAGGATGACATGGAACGGCATGCCGGCCGTTAGATCGCCGGTCAACTGGTCGGGAATGTCGACGACTGCCTCGCGCGGGTCCGAGCGCGCCACGGTGACGACCGTCTGCCCGGGTGAGACCGTCTGGCCGACCTCGGCACCGACGGCGGTGACGACGCCATCGAAATCCGAGAACAGCCTGGCATAGCCGAGTTGCTCCTGGGATTTGGCCAGCGAAGCCTTTGCCCGCTCGACACTGGCTTCCGCGGCTTTGCGTGCCTGCTGCGCGGCATCGAAGACCGATTGCGACGTATTGGCGGACGTGAGCAACTGGCGCTGGCGCTCCTCGCTGGCGGCGGCATTGGCGAATTGCGCCTCGGCATTGGAGAGTTCGGCCTTGGCCGCCTGGACGGCCAACTCCAGCGCGGTTGGGTCGAGTGCCGCAATCGTCGTGCCCTTGCTGACGATGTCGCCGACCTTGACGTCGCGCGAGACGACGCGACCGAGCAGGCGGAAGGCAAGATCGGCGCTGACCTGCGGTTCGACCGAGCCGGCGAAACCGAAGGTTTGCGTGGTGCGCGGCTCGACCACCACCGACAGCACCGGCCGGACGATCTCCGGCGGCTTCTCGTCCGATTTCGAACAGGCGGCAAGCGCGGCAAGGCCAAGCAGGACGGGTAGCAGCCGCTTCATTGCGCCGCTCCCGATATCTCGACCGTCTGGCCGGGGCTGAGCAATTGCCCGCCTGACGTAACGACGCTCTGGCCTTCGTTCAGTCCCTTGGCGATGACGACGGTACCCGAATCGAACGCCAGCACCTCCACCGGCGTCGTCGCGACTGCCTTGGACGCGGGATCGACGATCCAGACCGCCGGCTTGCCGGCACTGGATGTCAGGGCCTGCCAAGGCAACAGGATCGCCTTCGCCGGCTTGGCGCCGACCGAGCCGATCACGGCTGCCCCGAGCGGCATGCCGGCGGGCGTGTCGGGAATGGCGACCTTGACCCTTATCGAGCCTGAAGCCGGGTCGACCGCCGGCGAGATTTCGCGCACCTTGCCTGTTGCCCTGACCTGCGGGTCGGACAACAGCGTGATCGTCACCGCCGGAGAGGCCGGCGTCCTGGCGACCAGCGTCTCCTGCACATTGAACACCGCGTCGCGGTCGCCATCCTCGGCGACGGTGAAGACGGTCTGCGCCGCCTGCACCACCTGGCCGGTTTCGACCTGCCGGGCGGTGATCACGCCGGCCGCACCGGCCTTGAGTTCGGTGAAGGATAGGTTCTGCTGGGCATTGGTAAGCGCGCTCCGCGCGGCATCGACGCTGCCTTGCGCCACCTTCAGCGTCTGGTCGGCCACGTCATAGTCGCGCCTGGTGGTGAAGCCCTGGGCAAGCAGCGTCTTTTGCCGCTCGAAAGTGGCCGCGGCCTGTGTCAATTGCGCCTGCGCGGCATCGAGATCGGCCTGCGCCGAACGCAGATCGGATTCCTGCTCCTGCGGATCGATGCGGGCAAGCACTGTCCCCTGATCGACATGCTGGCCGACATCGACAAGCCGCTCCGCGACGCGTCCGCCAACCCGGAACGAAAGATTGTTCAACGTACGCGCCGCGATCACCCCGGTCAGCGAAGTTCTCGGCGCATAATCGGCCATCGCCACCGTCTCGGTGCGCACCATGACCGGCAGCTTTTTTTCCGCCGCCTCCTGCTTCTGGCAACCGGCGAGCAGCACCAGGGCCGTGCAGGCGAGAATCGAAGCGGCTGGACAAGACAAAGGGCTGGGAGTTTTGGCGGATCGCGGCGAGATGGACGATGTCGCGTTCCTGCTCATGGTTCCCTCGGTCGCGCGCCGGTCGCTGATCGCGATCCTTTCCCGGATATCAGGAGGATAATCGATCCCGAAGAAAAGGAAACCGGTGTATCGCCGGACTGGTTAAGTCAGGCCCAATCGACCCGGTGACGGTGCCGACTTGAGGAAAATCTGAAATAAGGCCAGAAGGGGAATTCAACGACATCAAACAGAACGGGCGCCGGCCCGGTAGGGGATATCATGAAGAACTCCGCCATTTCCGAACGCAAGAACCAGTCGATCTCGCGCGGCGTCGGCATGACCACGCAGATCTACGCCGATCGGGCTGAAAATTCGGAAATCTGGGATGTCGAGGGCCGCCGCTATATCGACTTCTCCTCGGGCATCGCCGTCGTCAATACCGGCCACCGCCATCCCAGGGTGATCGAGGCAGTCAAGGCGCAACTCGACCGCTTCACCCACACCTGCCACCAGGTCGTGCCTTATGAAAGCTATGTGCGGCTGGCCGAACGGCTGAACGCCATGCTGCCCGGCAAGTTCGAGAAGAAGACCATCTTCGTCACCACCGGCGCCGAGGCGGTGGAGAATGCCATCAAGATCGCTCGCAACGCCACCGGCCGTCAGGCCGTCATCGCCTTTGGCGGCGGCTTCCACGGCCGCACCTTCATGGGCATGGCGCTGACCGGCAAGGTCGTGCCCTACAAGGTTGGCTTCGGAGCCATGCCGGGCGACGTCTACCACGTGCCGTTCCCCGTGCAACTGCATGGTGTCTCGGTCGCCGATTCGCTGGCCGCGCTCGACAAGCTGTTCAAGGCGGATGTCGATCCGGCCCGCGTCGCCGCGATCATCATCGAGCCGGTTCAGGGCGAGGGCGGCTTCTACGACGCGCCGCGTGAACTCCTGACGGCGCTGCGCAAGCTCTGCGACCAGCACGGCATGCTGCTCATCGCCGACGAAGTGCAGACCGGCTTTGCCCGCACCGGCAAGATGTTCGCCATGGACCACCATGAGGTGGCGGCCGACATCACCACCATGGCCAAGAGCCTCGCCGGCGGCTTCCCGCTGTCGGCGGTAACCGGCCGCGCCGAGATCATGGATGCGCCCAGCCCCGGCGGCCTCGGCGGCACCTATGGCGGCAGCCCGATCGGCGTCGCCGCGGCACATGCCGTGCTTGACGTCATCGAGGACGAAAAGCTCTGCGACCGCGCCAACACGCTGGGTGCGAGGCTGAAGCAGCGTCTGCAGTCGATCCGTGACGACGTGCCCGAGATTGTCGACATCAGGGGTTTGGGCTTCATGAACGCGGTGGAGTTCAACGACGCCAAGAAGGGCCTGCCGTCGGCCGAGATCGCCAACGCGATCCGCCTGAAGGCGCTCGACAAGGGCCTGATCCTCTTGACCTGCGGCGTCTACGGCAACGTCATCCGCTTCCTGGCGCCGATCACCATCCAGGACGAGGTCATGAACGAAGCGCTCGATATTCTGGAAAGCTCGATCCGCGAAGTCTGCGCCGCCTGATCGGCAAGGACGAGCGTTCCGACTCACATGCCCCTGGGCATCTTCTCTTCGTCGAAAATGCCCTCAATGTCGCGCGCGCCGTGCAAAATACGCTCGACGCGCACGTCGTTTTCCTGGGCCATGTAGAAGATCACGTATTTTTGAAACGCGACGGAGCGCAGACCAGGCCAAAGCTCGGAACGAGGTGCGCCGCCTCGTGGCGCATCCGCTATGCGGCCACATCGTCCCCGAAGCGCCGTTATAAAACGGTTAGCGGCGGCCGGATTTTCAGCATGGATGTAATCGCCGATCTCCTCGATGTCCTGCACTGCTGCAGGCGCAAAACTGAGGGTCATTATTTGCGACTTCCACCGCCGTATTTTTTCTCCAGCCGGTCAAAAACGCTGTCGGCCGGAATGCCTGGTCCGCTTTCTACACCCTTACGGATGTCCTCACGCAGTGCGGCAAGTTTCGCCTGTCGCTGTTCTTCGCGTTCCTCCAACAGGCGCAGGCTGTCACGCACCACTTCGCTGGCGCTGGCATAGCGGCCGCTTTCAACCAATTCGCGCACGAATGTTTCGTAGCGAGGTCCGATGCTGTAGCTCGCGGGCATTGGAAAACGCCTCCCATTTTATCCGATATTATCAATATATAATAAGTCCATCGAGCCTTTTTGCCAAGGTCCCGGGGGCTCTTCAGCCCGCAACTCGGGCAGGCTCGTCCTGCTGGAATGCCGCCAACGCCACCTTCAGCCCGTCCGGGCCCGTGGCCACCATTTGCGGTGTCGGCGAAAAACCGACGCCGAGCATCTTGCGGCCAAGCATGTGGTCGCCGGGGCGGTTGACGGATTCGATGCCGAGCAGCCGGTCGCCGGCATAGTGGTAGATCGAGAATTTGTTGTCGGGCAGGTCGCCCAGCACGACATGGCTGTCGCCGCCGGCGGTCAGGCCGACCATCTGCAGCTTCATGTCCCCGATGTCGGACCAGAACCATGGCACCGCCGAGTAGGCGTCGGTGTGACCGGTAATTGTCCGGGCGGCAAGCCGCGCCTGGTCGGTGGCGTTCTGCACCGATTCCAGCCGCACCTCACCGCCGGTGAACCAGTGCCGGTAGGAGGCGGCATCGCCGATGGCCAGAATCTCCGGCGCCGAGCTGCGCATCTGGTGATCGACGCGGATGCCGTTGGCGACAGCAAGGCCCGCGGCTTGTGCCAGTTCGACATTCGGCACGGCGCCGATGCCGACCACGACCATGCGCGCCGGCAGCCTTTCGCCTGACGAGGTGATCGCGGCCGTGACATGGCCGTTTTCGCCTTCGAGCCTTGAAATCGAGGTTCCGGTGAGGATGCGCACGCCTGTCGCTTCCAGCCTTTGCCGGACATGGCTCGCCACCATCGGCGCCACGGCGCGGCCGAGCAGCCGGTCGACGGCTTCGACGACCGTCACGGTGCGGCCGGCCGCCCGCAGCGTCGCGGCGATCTCCAGCCCGATGAAGCCGCCGCCGAGGATAAGGACGTCTTCGCTCCGCGCGCTCAACTCCCGGATCAGCCGCGCATCGGCCAGCGAGCGCAGCGACACCACACCGGACAGATCCGCGCCGGGCAGCGGCAGGGCGCGCGGGCGCGATCCGGTCGCCAGGATCAGATGGTCGAAGGCAAGTACGCCGCCGCCGGCAATGTCGAGACTATGGCGGCCGGCATCGATGCGCTCGATCCGCATCCCCGGCCGGTAGTCAATGGCGCTGCCGGTGTAGAACGTCTCGCCCCGAAGCGGTTGAGGCTTGGCTCCGGCATCCTTGATGAAGGTCTTCGACAGCGGCGGCTTGTGGTAGGGCAGTTCGTTCTCGTCGCCGACCAGGATCACCGGCCCGTCATAGCCATCCTCGCGCAGACTGGCGGCCGCCTGCACGCCCGCGTGACCCGCACCGACAATGACTACGCCGTTCTTCATCGCATTCCGATCCCGCTCGATCCTAGGGCGTCTTGCCAAGTGGCAATTGTCTGGCGCCGCCGCAAGAGAGGGTTTGCGGGTCGCACCCGGGACGGCGACTGTCAATCGTACAGTTCGGTGCAATGCCGGCGCAACGGGCGCATAAAGTTGACTGTTGCAGTTTAGAATAATTCTAAACTATTGTTTCGATTGGGTTTTCCAGCAATTCCCATTGACTTTCATAGGACTCGAAGCTTTAAGGAAGCTCGCGCATTGGCGCATCCCTTTGATGTCTGGGCCTTGAACCCGTTCGATTGGAGGCATTTTGGTGTCTTTCTTCCCTGAGCCGCGTGATCACGCGGCATGTCTTGCGCCCAATGGCATGAATGTGGCCTGGCGTGGGTTGGCGCGCGCGCCGCTTAGAAAATTTCCGAGGAACTGGAGAGCGATAATGACAGCACGATATGGCGGCAGGTTGGCGGCGATCGGCGCCACGGCGCTGCTGACGGCAGCGGTATTCGTGCTGCCTGCCAGGGCGGAAACCGACGCGAAGGCGATCATCAAGACTTACGCGGATATCGGGCTTGCCAAATATGAGGACTCGCTGACTACGGCGCAGGCGCTCGACAAGGCGGTTGACGCACTGCTTGCCAACCCGTCGGCGGAAACGCTCCATGCTGCCCGCGACGCCTGGAAGGCGGCGCGCGTGCCCTACCAGCAGACCGAGGTCTACCGCTTCGGCAACAAGATTGTCGATGACTGGGAAGGTGAGGTGAATTCCTGGCCACTGGACGAAGGCCTGATCGACTATGTCGCCAAGAGCTACGGCACCGAGTCCGATGCGAATTCTCTCTATACCGCCAATGTGATCGCCAACAAGGAGATCGAGATCAACGGCAAGAAGGTCGATGCGTCGAAGCTTTCGCCGGAATTCCTGTCCGGCACGCTGCAACAGGCTGGCGGCGTCGAAGCCAATGTCGCCACCGGCTATCACGCGATCGAATTCCTGCTCTGGGGTCAGGACCTGCACGCCACCGGCCCGGGCGCCGGCGAGCGTCCCTACACCGACTATGATCTCAAGAACTGCACCGGCGGCAATTGCGACCGCCGCGCAGAGTACCTGAAGTCGGCGACAGGCCTCCTGGTCTCCGATCTGCAGAAGATGGTCGACGACTGGAAGGAAGACGGCGCCGCGCGCAAGAACCTGCTCGATGGCGAGCCGAACACCGCCATCTCGGTCATCTTCACGGGCATGGGCTCGCTCTCCTACGGCGAACTGGCGGGTGAACGCATGAAGCTCGGCCTGCTGCTGCATGACCCGGAAGAGGAGCAAGATTGCTTCTCCGACAACACCTACAACTCACATCTCTATGATGCAGTCGGCATCCGCGCCGCTTACCATGCCAGCTATACCAGGCTTGATGGCACCGTCGTTTCAGGTCCCTCGGTGTCCGATATGGTCAAGGTCGCCGATCCGGCGATCGACAAGGAATTGACTGATAAACTCGATGTCACCGTCGCCAGGATGGAGGCGATCAAGGCGCGCGCCGAGGCCGGCGAGGCCTATGACCAGCAGATCGCCGAAGGCAATACGGCGGGCAATGCCACCGTTCAGGCGGCGATCGACGCGTTGATCGACCAGACCAAGTCGATCGAGCGCGCGGTCGGTTCGTTGAAGTTGAACGCCATTGCCTTCGAAGGTTCCGACAGCCTCGACGCACCCGACAAGGTGTTCAAGTAGGCCTACCCCAAGCCAAACGGCGCCGCACCGGCGCCGTCAGCCAGAGCGACGAAATGCTGATCTGCCATTGCAACATCATCACCGAGAAGGAGATCGAGCAGACGATCATCGGCCTGCTGGATCAGGATCCCTGGCAACTCATCGTGCCGGCAAAAGTCTATCACGCCATGCACAAACGGGGTCGGTGTTGCGGCTGCTTCCCAAATGTGGTCGAAACGATCATTCGGGTCACCGAGAACTACCACGCCCGCTCGCAGGCGAGCGGCGTAGACATCGTTTCACATCTGGATCGCGTCAGAGGCCTGCGCGTTCAATACGGGAGCAGAACCCATGAAAGGCGAACCACAGGTCATCGAGCGGCTTAACGAGGCTCTTTTTCTGGAACTCGGCGCCGTCAACCAATATTGGGTGCATTTCCGTCTGCTCGAGGATTGGGGATACGCCAAGCTGGCCAAGAAGGAGCGTGCGGAATCGATCGAGGAGATGCACCACGCCGACAAGCTCGTGGCCCGCATCATCTTCCTTGAAGGCCATCCCAACCTGCAGTCCGTGGCGCCGCTGCGCATCGGCCAGAACGTCAAGGAAGTGCTCGAATCCGATCTTGCCGGTGAATATGACGCGCGCACTGCCTACAAGCGCTCGCGCGAAATCTGCGATGAAGCGGGCGACTACGTATCGATGAAACTGTTCGAGGAACTGCTGACCGACGAGGAAGGCCACATCGACTTCCTCGAGACGCAGCTCGACCTCCTTGCCTCGATCGGCGAGGAGAAGTACGGCCAGCTCAACGCCGCATCGGCGGACGAGGCGGACTAAGGATATGCGGGAATGCGGCGCCTCTTAGACGTCCTGCGCCGCTTGCGGCGGGCCAAGGGTCCGCTGCGCCTTCGGAAAACGCCAGCGATACCGGCTGGTCGGCGTGGCCTTATTCTGGTGCTGGCGCTGACACCCTCCGCGATCGCCGGCGACCTTCAACCGGCCGGCCTCGCCACCACGCGCACCGATCTCAATGCTAAGGATCAGGCGCGCGTCACCGCCGTCAGCAGGCCGACCACGGATTTCTCCAAACCCGAGCCTTTCGAACTGATGCAAGGTGGCGCCGGCACCTCGCGGAAGGACGTCAGCCGTGATTCCTTCTCGCAATCCTCAGCCAACATCAGCTTCGAGGAAGAAGGCACCTTCAAGCTCGGCAACGCGCTTTTCCGCAAGAACTGGGTGTCGTCGCCATCCTCGACGCAGGCCTCGGATGGGCTTGGGCCCCTGTTCAACGAACGCGCCTGCCAGAACTGCCATCTGAAGGATGGCCGCGGCCGACCGCCGCAAGGCGATGCCGGCACCACCTCGATGTTCCTGCGGCTGGCGCGTGACGCAAGCAGCGCGGAAGAGAAGGCGGCGCTCGCCGACCACAGGCTGCTCAATCTCCCGGACCCGGTCTATGGCACGCAGTTGCAGGAACTGGCCGTCCCTGGCCTCAAGGGTGAAGGCAGGATGCGAGTCGACTATAAGGAACGTAAGGTGGAACTGACGGACGGCACCGTCATTTCCCTGCGCAAACCCACCTACGCGGTCGACGATTTTGCCTATGGGCCGCTCGATCCGCGCACCACGCTGTCGCCGCGCCTGACGCCGCCGATGATTGGCCTTGGCCTGATCGAACAGATTGCGCCGGCCGACATTGTGGCCCATGCCGACCCGGACGACAGGGACGGCGATGGCATCTCCGGCAAGCCGAACATGGTGCGTGATGACCTAAACGGCGAGCTGATGCTTGGCCGTTTCGGCTGGAAGGCGCAGGCGGCGTCGATCCGCCAGCAGGCCGCGGATGCCTTTGCCGGCGATATCGGCATCTCGACGCCGGAAGAGCCGAAACACTGGGGTGATTGCACCGCCGCGCAGGAAAAATGCCTCGCAATGCCCAACGGCGTGCAGGCGCGCCTCGGCCCGGCCGAGGCGCCGGCGCCGGTAATGGATCTCGTCACCTTCTATTCACAGAACCTGGCTGTGCCGGCGCGGCGCGGCCTCGCTTCGCCTGATGTGCTCGCCGGCAAGAAGCTCTTTTACGAAATCGGCTGCGTCGCCTGTCACACGCCGAAATTCGTCACCCGTCGCGATGCGCCTGACAAGGCGCAGGCGTTCCAGTTGATCTGGCCTTATTCCGATTTCCTGCTGCACGACATGGGGCCGGATCTTGCCGATGGGCAGGCCGTGGGCGAGGCGACCGGCAATGAGTGGCGCACCCCGCCGCTATGGGGCATCGGCCTCACCGAAACGGTCAACGGCAATTCCTTCTATCTGCACGATGGCCGTGCGCGCTCTTTGGTCGAGGCTATCCTGTGGCATGGTGGCGAGGCGCAGAAGGCGCGCGACCGCTTTGCCGCCACCGGCGCCACCGAGCGCGATGCATTGGTCAAATTCCTGGAGTCACTTTGATGCCGAAGCGTTTCGCGCTGGTCCTCGTTCTCCCATTGGCCCTGCTGGGGGCCTTGCCCGCATCGGCCGCGGTGAAAGCCTCTGACGTCATCCAGCGTGCGATCGACGGCTTTGTCCGACCGGCCTATGAGGACCTGCACCAGCATACGGAAGCCCTCGTGAAAGCGATGCACAAGCTCTGCGAGGCGCCGTCGCAAGGGGAGCTTGATGCGGCGCGGGCCGAATTTTCGGCCACCATCCATGCCTGGTCATCGGCCGAGATCATCGGTTTTGGGCCGATCAAGGAGAACAACAGGCTGGAGCGCATGCTGTTCTGGCCGGACCGCAAGAGCATCGGTCTGAAACAGGTTCAGGCGGCGTTGTCGGACGAGGATCCAGCCGCCACCGACCCTGTCCAGCTCGCCGGCAAGAGCGTTGCCATGCAGGGGCTCGGCGCGCTGGAATTCGTGCTTTACGGCGACGGCGCCGATGTCTTGACGGGCAAGGACGAACCCTATCGCTGCGCCTATGGTGCGGCCGTTGCCGGCAACATCGAAATCATCGCCGCCGACGTCAGCGCGGCCTGGAGCAAACCGGACGGTTTCGCCGCACTCTGGGCCAATCCGGGGCCGCAAAATGCGCTCTATCGCGATGGCAACGAGGCGGTCACCGAACTGGTCGGCGTCTTCATCAACGAGCTGGAAATGGTCCGCGATGTGCGCCTGAAGGGTTTTTTGGGCGCTAGACCCGATGCCGACAAGCCAAAACAGGCGATCTACTGGCGTTCGCAAAACACCGCCAATGCGCTGGCTGGAAATCTGGCCGGCGTCGATGCGCTGTTCCAGCTGTCGAAACTTGGCGACGCGCTGCCGCCGGATGCGCATTGGATGGCGGAATCGATCCACATCCAACTGGTCAACGGCGTGGCGACCGCCAAGGCCGTCCAGGGCCCGATCGACAAGGCGCTCGCCGATCCGGCGCTGCGTGAAAAACTCGAGCATTTCGCCCTGATCACCTCCAGCCTGTCGACCTTGATCGGCACCAGGCTGACCGCCGAATTCGGCCTGACCGCCGGCTTCTCGTCGCTGGATGGGGACTGAGCATGAAGAGATTGCTCATCGACCGCCGCGATTTCTTGAGGGCCGCCGGCATCGGCTTCGCCGCCGCCGTGACGCCCTCCGTCTGGGCAAACACGCTTGCTGCTGACGCGGTCTTCGCCACCGCCTTCGTCAAGCGCGACGGCAGTTTTGGCGCTGCCGTCCTGTCCGAGGCCGGCAAGCTTCTGCATGCGATCGACTTGCCCGATCGCGGCCATGACGTCACCTTCGATCCCATATCGAAGCGTTCGGTGGTCTTCGCCCGCCAGCCCGGCACCTTCGCCGTCGTTTTCGATCACACGGGGCGCGACGCTCCGCAAACCATCGCCAGCATCACCGGCCGGCACTTCTTCGGTCACGGCGTGTTCTCGCCCGACGGCGCTCTGCTCTACGCCACCGAGAACGATTTCGACAACGCGGCCGGCGTGGTCGGCGTCTACGATGCGCGGGCGAAATTCAGTCGCATCGGCGAATTCCCGACCTACGGCATGGGGCCGCACGAACTTCTGCTGCTGGGCGACGGCAAGACGATCGCGGTCGCCAATGGCGGCATCGAGACCCATCCCGACTATGGCCGCGCCGAGCTTAACATTGCCACCATGAAACCCTCCTATGTGCTGGTCGACCGCGTCACCGGCGACCTGATCGAAAAGCATGAATTGCCGGCTGCATTGCACCAATTGTCGATCCGCCACATGGATACCGACCAGACCGGCGCCGTCTGGTTCGGTTGCCAGTACCGAGGCCCCGGCACCGATCGTCCGCTTCTGGTTGGACGGGCGGCGCGGGGCAAGGAGTTGCGGCTGCTCGACATGCCGCAGGACGTGCTGTCAGGTTTCCGCAACTATATCGGCTCGGTCGCCGCCAATCCTGTTGCCGGTACCGTCGCCGTCTCCTCGCCGGAAGGTAATTCGCTGGTCGTGATCGATGCGGGCAGGGGCCGTGTCGTCTCCTCCAGCGCGCTGGTCGAGGTCTGCGGCGTGGCGCCCGACCGGGCCGGCTTCATGGCCACCACGGGCGCCGGCGAGATCATCGAGGGCAATGGTGGCACGCGGTCGGAACCGGCCTATGTCTGGGACAACCACGTGCTGCGCATAGAGCAGGCGGCATAAGCTCTTCTGCCAGGCCAAACCGAAGCCGCTTAACAAATTGTGCACTATACCCTTGCGGTTGCGCGCTATGGCGGGCACAGGGAATTGTTTCTCGAACCGGTCGTTTCATGAAAGTTCTCGCCATCGACTGTGCCGCCAGCCTCTGCGCCGCCTGCGTCTACGACGCGGCGGTCGGGCGGGAGCTCGGCCGTTCGGTGCTCGATCTGGGCAAAGGCCATGCCGAGCACCTGATGGCCGTCATCGCCGAAGCGTTGAAGGCCGGTGCGACCGACTACGCCGGCCTTGGCGCCATTGCCGTTTCCGTTGGCCCCGGCTCCTTCACCGGCCTGCGCGTCGGTGTGTCGACCGCGCGCGGCCTGGCGCTGGCGCTCAAGGTGCCGGCAATCGGGGTGACGACCCTCGAGGCGCTGGCCGCCGAGGCGGCCACCGCATTTCCAGGCCGTGCCGTGCTGGCGGCGCTCGATGCCGGACGCGAGGAAATCCATGCCGCTCTCTATGATAAAACGTCAGTGTTGACTTACGGTCCGGCGGTGAGCACGCTTGCGAACGCGGTAGCCATGGCGTCGGAGCATTCCGCGGTGCTCGCCGGTACGGCAGCAACGCTGATCGGCCGCACCTTCGACATCGGGCCTCGGACAGCAACCGCCGACATCCTCACCTACGCCCGGCTGGCTGCCGCAAAGGGACAGGGCGAAAGGCCGAAGCCGCTTTATCTGCGCGGTGCCGATGCCAAGCCACAGGCCGGATTTATACTTTCGAGGCAAAGACCATGATCCCGAAAAGTGGAAGCCGGTTTTCGCGGACAAACGGCCCTGTTTGTCCAGAGATCATGGTCAGGCGAGAAAACGAGAATTGATGCGTATACCCTTTCTCCAATCGCGTCGCCGGGACTACGCGCTCGAGCCGCTCAGGGTCACCGACAGCCCCGCTGTCTCGGTGCTGCACCGCGAGGACTTTGTCCGCCCATGGACCGACGGTGAGTTCGCTGCCTTGCTCGAACAGGACACCGTCTTTGGCTATGCCGCGCGCGAAACCGGGCAGGGCGACAAGCCGCCTGTTGGCTTCGTCCTCGCCCGGCTGGCCGCGGGCGAGGGTGAAATCCTGACCGTCGCGGTGGCGCGATCGCATCGCCGCCAGGGCCTGGGCTGGCAGTTGATGGACGCGGTGCTGCGCGAACTGCATTCGCAGCGTGCCGAAGCCCTGTTCCTCGAGGTCGATGAGACCAATGCCGCCGCGATCGCCCTGTATCGTCGGCTGGGTTTTCGGGAAGTCGGCAAGCGCCCGGATTACTACAAGTCGCCTGATCGCGGGCCGACCGGCGCGCTTGTCATGCGCCGCGATCTTCGCTAGCGAGGGATCGGGTAGGGCCAGGACATATGATCGGAAAAATCAGGATTTTCCTGGCGCTGGGCCTTGTCGTCGCCGGGTCGCTGGTTCTCGTGCCGCTGCAGATACTGTCGATGAAGACGGGCTGGTGGCCGGAAGCCTTCGTCCTCAAGATCTGGCACCGGCTGATCATCCGGGCGCTCGGCATGCGCATTCATGTCAGGGGAACGCTGTCGGCCAAGCGGCCCTTGCTGGTGGCCTCCAATCACATTTCCTGGACCGACATCATGGTGCTGGGCTCCTTTGCCGATGTGAAGTTCATCGCCCGAGCCGACATGGAAGGCTGGCCGCTGATCGGCATGCTGTCGAAACTGCAGCGCACCGTCTTCATCGAGCGCGAGCGCAAGCGCTCCTCGGGCGACCAGGCCAGCGAGATCGCCAACCGCATGGCCAAGGGCGATGCCATGGTGCTGTTCGCGGAGGGGTCGACCGGTGACGGCAATGTCGTCCTGCCCTTCAAGAGCACGCTGTTCGGCGCCGCCTCGATGGCGATCTCGGAAGGTGCCGCGCAGGAAGTGTTCATCCAGCCCGTGGCGATCGCCTACACGCGGCTGCACGGCGTGCCACTCGGCCGCCGCCACCGCCCGATCGCCGCCTGGATCGGCGACGAAGACCTGATGCCGCATCTCAAGGTGCTGATGGCCGAGGGCGCGCTCGACGTGGAGGTGCATTTTGGCGAACCGATCGCCTTTGCCAAGGGTTCCAACCGCAAGGAAACGGCCAAGCTGATGGAAGGCCGGGTGCGCGAGATGATGCAGGCGGCCCTCGCCGATCCGCTCCCGAGCCGTTAGCCGCCGGCATGCGCCAGCTGACGCATGCCAGAATCGTCTGTTTTTTGTCACGGAAAGGCGTTAGAAGCCGCCGGATGGACTTGAACACGACTGAAAGCGACGACATCGGCACCGTGGCCGGACAGCCGGCGGTGCGCACCACGGCAGCGAAGAAGGTCTTCATCAAGACCTATGGCTGCCAGATGAACGTCTATGATTCACAGCGCATGACCGATGCGCTGGTCGCCGACGGCTATACCGCGACCGATGCCATCGGCGAGGCCGATCTGGTGCTGCTCAACACCTGCCATATCAGGGAAAAAGCCGCCGAAAAGGTCTATTCGGAACTTGGCCGCATCCGTGACATGAAGGCCGAGCGCGCCAGCGCCGGCCGCGAGATGCTGATCGGCGTCGCTGGCTGCGTGGCGCAGGCCGAGGGCGCCGAGATCATCCGCCGGTCGCCGGCCGTCGACCTGGTCATCGGGCCGCAGACCTATCACCGTCTGCCCGACGTGCTGGCGAGAGTGCGCGGCGGCGAGAAGATCGTCGAGACCGAATACGCCATCGAGGACAAATTCGAGCATCTGCCGCAGCCCAAGCGTGCCGAGGTGATCAAGCGCGGCGTCACCGCCTTCCTCACCGTCCAGGAAGGCTGCGACAAGTTCTGCACCTTCTGCGTCGTGCCCTATACGAGAGGCTCGGAAGTGTCGCGGCCGGTGGCGCAGATCGTCGCGGAGGCCGAGCGCCTGGCCGAGGCCGGGGTGCGCGAGGTGACGCTGCTCGGCCAGAACGTCAACGCCTGGCATGGCGAGGGCGAGAACGGTCAGGAATGGGGTCTCGGCCGTCTGCTGTTCAGGTTGTCTGAAATCCCCGGCCTGGCGCGGCTGCGCTATACTACCAGCCATCCGCGCGACATGGACGACGAATTGATCGCGGCGCACCGGGACCTGCCGTCGCTGATGCCCTATCTGCATCTGCCGGTGCAATCCGGCTCGGATCGCATTCTGAAGACGATGAACCGCAGGCATACGGCGAACGACTATCTGGCGCTACTCGACCGCATCCGTGCCGCGCGCCCCGATATCGCGTTGTCGGGCGACTTCATCGTCGGTTTCCCCGGCGAAACGGAAACCGATTTCGAGGCGACGATGGAACTGGTGCGCCAGGTGAACTACGCCTCGGCCTTCTCGTTCAAATATTCGCCGCGCCCCGGCACGCCGGGCGCCGACATGCCCGACCACGTGCCGGAAGCGGTCAAGGATGAGCGCCTGCAGCGCCTGCAGGCACTGCTGTTGAAACAACAGCAGGATTTCGGCTTGAGTTTGGTCGGCAGCACCATAGATACATTGATCGAGAAGCCCGGCCGCCAAGCCGGCCAGAAGGTTGGTCGCTCGCCTTGGCTGCAGCCGGTTATTGTTGATGAAATGGCCGGCGAAATCGGTGACATTATCAAGGTGCGAATCACGAAGACGGGCTACAACAGCCTGTTCGCCGAATTGGCCTGAGGGTCTCGGCAGATGAGGAGAGACGGTTGAGCGCAGCGGAGCTGAAGAATCTGCCCCCGGCACCGGCATCCGGGGCTTCTGACATGGCGCACATCGTTCTGACTTTCGACAACAACAAGCTTGCCAGCGCCCTTTACGGCCAGTTCGACGAGAACCTCGCCCGGTTGGAGCAGAAGCTCGGCGTCGACATCCGCTCGCGCGGCAACCAGTTGACCATCAAGGGGTCCGCTTCTGCCGCCGAACAGGCGCGCCGCGCCTTGGACAATCTCTACGGCATCCTGCAGAAGGGCGTCGATATCGGCCAGTCCGATGTCGACGGCGCCGTGCGCATGGCTGTCGCCGCCGACGATCAGCTCACGCTGCCGACATTGGAGCGCAAGGGCAAGGTCTCCGCCGCCCAGATCGCTACCCGCAAGAAGACCATCTATGCCCGCTCGCTGAACCAGGATGCCTATATGCGGGCGCTGGAGCGGTCCGAACTGGTGTTCGGCATCGGTCCGGCCGGCACCGGCAAGACCTATCTGGCGGTGGCGCATGCGGCGATGCTGCTCGAGCGCGGCATGGTTGAACGCATCATCTTGTCGCGACCGGCCGTCGAGGCCGGCGAACGGCTGGGCTTCCTGCCGGGTGACATGAAGGAGAAGGTCGATCCGTATCTGCGCCCGCTCTATGACGCGCTCTACGACATGATGCCGGCCGACAAGGTCGAGCGTGCGATTGCCGCCGAAGTGATCGAAATCGCGCCGCTTGCCTTCATGCGCGGCCGTACGCTGGCGCACGCCGCCGTCATTCTCGACGAGGCGCAGAACACCACGCCGATGCAGATGAAGATGTTTCTCACCCGTCTCGGCGAGAACTCGCGCATGATCGTCACCGGCGATCCCACCCAGATCGATCTTCCCCCGAGCACCAAATCAGGCCTGGTCGAAGCCTTGCGTGTGCTCGACGGTGTGGCAGGCGCGGTAACCGTGCGCTTCAACGACGTCGACGTCGTTCGCCATCCGCTGGTGGCCGAAATCGTCAGGGCCTATGACCGGGACACCAAGCTGGCTCGTGGCCTTGGCGCCGAGAATTGATGTGACGATGCGGCCTCATGCCTGAGGACAGCACATCCGGCGGCGGGAGCTTTCCGGGTCCCGTCGAGATCGATGTATCGGTTGAAGCGGGCAACTGGCCCGATGAAGCAAGCCTGACGCGGCTGGTCGATCGGGCGGTTGACGCCGCCTTCGCCGAGACCGGTGTGACGGGTCGTTCCGAACTCAGCATTGTTTTTTCCGACGATGCCCATGTCCGTACCTTGAATGCGGACTGGCGCGGCAAGGACAAGCCCACCAACGTCTTGTCTTTCCCGGCTTTTCCGCATGTGAAAGGTGGTCCGCTGCCGCCGATGCTCGGCGACATCGTGCTTGCCGCCGAAACCGTGGCGCGCGAGGCGGCACTGGAAGACAAGCCGCTGGAGAACCATATCTGCCATCTCGTCATCCATGGCCTGCTGCATCTCATGGGTCATGATCACGAGACTGACGCCGAGGCCGAGGAGATGGAAGCCGTCGAGCGCGCCGCGCTTGCAAGGCTTGCCATTCGCGATCCCTACGCGTAACTAAAAAGATCAATTGACCGGACGACGATGAACGACAAACCAGAGACTGCCGCCCGCCCCGATGCCGGCAGTGCGATCAAGGCTTCCGATACGTCGGAAGAGGGATCAAGTCCCAGTACCGTTACCGCTGGTGTTGCCAACACCGGCAGCGCCGCCACCGGCCCGTCGCCTGCCGGTCCTTCCCTGTTCAACCGCGTGCTGGGCCTGTTCCGGCAACGCAACGGCACCAGCTTGCGCGAGGAGATCGCCGGCGCGCTCGCCGAAACGACAAGCGATGTCGAATCCTTCTCGCCTGGCGAACGTGCCATGCTCAACAACATCCTGCGCCTGCGCGAAGTGCGCGTCGAGGACGTCATGGTGCCGCGCGCCGATATCGAGGCGGTCGAGATCGCCACGACGCTTGGTGACTTGCTTGGCATGTTCGAGCAATCCGGCCATTCCCGCATGCCGGTCTATTCCGAGACGCTGGACGACCCGCGCGGCATGGTCCATATCCGCGACGTGCTGGCCCATATCACCAAGATTGCGCGCGTCAGGAAGGGCCGCACGACCCGCAAAACGCCCGTCGCCATGGTTCTCGATCTTGCCCAGGTCGACCTCGCGCGCACCATCGGGGAGCTCAACCTGATCCGCCAGGTTCTGTTCGTGCCGCCGTCGATGCTTGCTTCCGACCTGATGGGCCGCATGCAGACGACGCGCACGCAAATGGCCCTGGTCATCGATGAATATGGCGGCACGGACGGCCTCGTCTCGCTCGAGGACATCGTCGAGATGGTGGTCGGCGACATCGAGGACGAGCACGACGATGACGAGCCGATGATCACCCAGACCGGTGACGGCGTGTTCATCGTCGACGGCAAGGCCGAGATCGACGAGGTCGCCAAGATGATCGGCGAGGATTTCGCCGCGGGTGAACATGGCGAATATGTCGACACCATTGGCGGCATGATCTTCAACACGCTCGGCCGCGTACCGGCGCGCGGCGAGGTGGTGCAGGCCATTCCCGGCTTCGAGTTCCATGTGCTTGACGCCGATCCGCGCCGCGTCAAGCGTGTCCGCATCGTGCAGAGCCAGAAGGGCGAGCGCCGCCGGCGCGCCACGGCGCGCACCGAACAGGCCTGAAAAGCTCCGCGCCATGACGGTCGAGGATCCGTTCAAACATCCGGTCCTCGGTTCTGGCGTATTCTACCGCGACCCGCGTGCGGCGCTGGATTGGCTCGAAGCGGCCTTCGGGTTCGAGCGCAGCATGGTGGTCAGCGATGCCGATGGAAAACTGGTCCATGCCGAGATGCGGTTCGGGGATGGCTACATCATCGTCGATTCCGAATGGGCCGATCACGTCGCGAGCCCCGCATCGGTCGGCGGCAAGAACACGCAGTCGGTCTATATCAGGCTGAGAGACGGTCTGGATGCACATTGCGAGCAGGCCCGCGCGGCCGGTGCTGCCATAATCCAGGAGCCGGCGGACCAGTTTTACGGCGAACGCCAGTATCGGGCGCGCGATCCTGAAAGCCATATCTGGACGTTTACGCAATCAATCCGTTCTGTTTCCCGTGAAGAGGCCGAGCGGTTGGGTGGCTTGCGCATCGAAGGCTGGCACCGGTAGAGCGCAGCCGGGTGGCGACGCCGGCGTTTGGATTGCAGGCCGCGGCCTGATAAATCTTGCGTCCTGATTCTCGCGACTCGGAAGTATTCATGGTGCGCCTTGCCGGTCGGATAATTCTGCTCTGGGGCTGGCGCCGCGCGCTGGTGGCCTTTTTCGCCGGAGCGCTGGCGGTGCTGGGCCAGGCGCCCTACGATTTCTTCGCCGCCTGTTTCATTTCGTTTCCGGTGCTGGTCTGGCTGCTCGACGGCGCGACTGGCGAAGCCTCCGGCAGCCTGTTGCGCCGCCTGCGGCCGGCCTTCGCCGTCGGCTGGTGGTTCGGCTTCGGCTATTTCCTCGCCGGCCTCTGGTGGATCGGCTCGGCGCTGCTGGTCGAGGCCGACGACTTTGCCTGGGCGCTTCCCTTCGCTGTGGTTGGCATTCCTTTCGCGCTCGCATTCTTCTATGGCTTCGCAACGATGGTCGCCCGGCTCCTGTGGAGCAGCGATATCGGCCGTATCGCCGCCCTTGCCTTCGGTTTTGCGCTGGCGGAGTGGCTGCGCGGCTTCCTGTTCACCGGTTTTCCCTGGAATGCCGTCGGTTACGCGGCGATGCCGGTACCTATTTTAATGCAGAGCGTCTCGGTAACCGGCATGACCGGCATGAACGCGCTCGCGGCCTTCCTTTTCGCACTGCCGGCGCTGCTGGCGACGCGCCGGCATCTTCGGCTAGGCGCCACGCTGTTTGTCATACTCGCCGCACTCCATGTCGGCTTTGGCTATGTCAGGCTCACGGCCCCCGAAAAGCCGGCGACGCGCAGTCTCGATGTCCGCATCGTCCAGCCGGCCGTCGACCTGTCGGAAAAGTGGGACGCCTCGGTGCGCGACCGCATCTTCGCCACCTTGCTGGGCCTGTCCGCCAAGGCTCCGGACCCAGGTCACGAAAAACCGCAACTGATTCTCTGGCCGGAAACCTCGGTGCCGTTCCTTTTCACCGAGCGCCCCGATGCCTTGACGGCGCTGGGCGACATGCTGGGCGACGGCCAGATGCTGATCGCCGGCGTCGTGCGTGAAGAGGGCGGCTCGGCCGCCAGCGCCGAGAGCCGCTACTACAACTCCGTTGTGGCGATCAACGACAAGGGCGAAATCGCCGATGCCGTGGACAAGGTCCATCTGGTGCCGTTCGGCGAATACCTGCCTTTTGCCGACCTGCTCGGCCGTTTCGGCATCGAACAGCTCGTCGCCGGGCCGCTGACGTTCACGGCCGGCAACGAGCGCCATCCCATCGCGCTGCCGGGCGGCATTCGTGCCCTGCCATTTATCTGTTATGAGGTGATCTTTCCCGATCTGGTGGCAGTTGACGCAACGTCAGCGCAGCTTATTGTGAACGTTACCAATGATGCGTGGTTCGGCGACACGCCGGGACCGTATCAGCATTTCAGGCAGGCCCAGATTCGCGCGGTGGAGAACGGATTGCCCTTGTTGCGTGCTGCCAACAACGGCATCTCGGCCGTTGTCGACACGCATGGCCGCGTCGTCGATGCGCTGGCGATCGACGCGCGCGGGGTCATCGATGTGAAGGTGCCTGTTTCCGAACAGACGGTGATTTCGCCCAACCAGCGGCGCATTAACGCAATGCTGATCATGTTGCTGTTTGCGCTGGTAGGGCTGCTGTTGAACGTAAGGCAAAAGCTACGGGTGAATTGACAGTTGGCACATTAGAAACTCATACTGTACGGCCTGAAAATTTCTCGAAGCCGGTGGATCGTTCTGTTGGGGCAGTCGCCTCCGGCTTTGTTTGGGCAGGAAAAACACAAAGCCGAAAAAATTCGGCGAGGAAAAAATGACAGAAGAAAACAAGAAGAAACCCAATCCCATCGATATTCACGTTGGAAGTCGGGTTCGGCTTCGCCGCAATATGCTCGGAATGAGCCAGGAAAAGCTGGGCGAGAATCTCGGCATCACGTTTCAGCAAATCCAGAAATATGAAAAGGGCACCAATCGCGTCGGTGCCAGCCGTCTGCAGGCGATAGCTTCGATACTCGGCGTGCCCGTCGCCTTCTTTTTCGAGGATGCGCCGGGTCAGGAGTTGACGGCCAATCGCGGCTTCGCCGAGGATAGCTCGATGGCTTTCGCGGTCGAATTCTGCGGCAGTCCCGAAGGGCTTCAGCTCAACCGGGCCTTTGTCAAGATCGCCGACGTCAAGGTGCGCCGCAGGATCATAGACTTGGTGAAATCGCTCGCCGAGGGCGATCTCGACTGATCGGCGATGCGCTTCGCACCGGCGGCGTGCACCGCCGGTGGCACAAGATATCGCTTCCGACATTCAGGCCAGACCCGCGGCAACGCTTGACGAGCAGCGCTTTGCCCCGCTAACACGTGGCGCGCCAAAATCGGCAGCCTGCCGATCGTTTTTCAAGAGGGGACACCCGTGACGCGGCAGAACTACTTCTTTACCTCGGAATCCGTTGCCGAGGGCCATCCCGACAAAGTCTGTGATAGGATCTCCGACGAAATTGTCGATCTGGTCTATCGTGAAGCCAAGAAGACCGGCATGGACCCGTGGAAAGTCCGTGTCGCCTGCGAGACGCTAGCGACCACCAACCGTGTCGTCATCGCCGGCGAGGTGCGCGTTCCCGAGACACTCTTGAAGAAGGACAAAGCCGGCAACGTCCTCAAGGACGCCGCGGGCCATCCGGTCGTCAATCCGGCGAAGTTCAAATCCGTCGCCCGCAAGGCGATCCGCGAGATCGGCTACGAGCAGGCCGGCTTCCACTGGAAGACGGCCAAGATCGAGGTCCTGCTGCATGGCCAGTCGCCTGATATCGGCCAGGGCGTGGACAACGCCGCCGACCGTCAGGGCGAGGAAGGTGCCGGCGACCAGGGCATCATGTTCGGCTATGCCTGCCGCGAGACGCCGGACCTGATGCCGGCGCCGATCTACTACAGCCACAAGATCCTTGAGCTTCTGGCCGCCGCCCGTCACGAAAACAACGGCGAGGCTGGCAAGCTCGGGCCGGACGCCAAGAGCCAGGTCACAGTCCGCTATGTCGACGGCAAGGCCGCGGAGGCGACGCAGATCGTGCTGTCGACCCAGCATCTCGATTCGAGCTGGGATTCCAAGAAGGTCCGCAAGGTCGTGGAACCCTATATCCGCGAGGCATTGGGTGACCTCAAGATCGCTGACGACTGCATGTGGTACATCAACCCGACCGGCAAGTTCGTCATTGGCGGTCCGGACGGCGATGCCGGCCTGACCGGCCGCAAGATCATCGTCGACACCTATGGCGGCGCGGCTCCTCATGGCGGCGGCGCCTTCTCCGGCAAGGACACCACCAAGGTCGACCGGTCGGCCGCCTATGCGGCGCGCTACCTGGCCAAGAACGTCGTGGCGGCGAAGCTCGCCGACCGCTGCACCATCCAGCTTTCCTATGCCATCGGCGTCGCCCAGCCGCTGTCGGTCTATGTCGACCTGCACGGCACCGGCAAGGTCGATGAGGCAAAGCTCGAGGACGCGCTGCGCACCGTGATGGACCTGTCGCCGTCAGGCATTCGCCGTCATCTCGATCTCAACAAGCCGATCTACGCCAAGACGTCGTCTTACGGCCATTTTGGCCGCAAGGCCGGCCGTGACGGTTCTTTCTCCTGGGAAAAGACCGATCTCGCCAAGGCGCTCAAGGATGCTGTCGCGGCCTGATCGCCACGACAGACCACGCGACCTGATGAGCCAGCAAGACAGGCCAAGCCGTACGACCGAAGCCTTCTTCGGCCGTCGGCGCGGCAAGCCCGTTCGTCCGCAGCAGGCGGCGGCCCTGGAAAGCGGCCTCGGCGCCTACCGGCTCGATCTGACGGCTGAAGCGCCGTCGGAATTGCGAACCTTGTTCAAAACCGAGGTTTCGGAGGTTCGGCTCGAGATCGGCTTTGGTGGCGGCGAACATCTTCTGCATCGCGCGACCGAGGCGCCGACGATCGGCTTCATCGGCGTAGAACCCTTCGTCAACGGCATGGCCAAGATGATGATGGCGGTGCGGGCAGCGCCGCTGGCCAATCTCAGGGTCTACGACGACGACGCCACCCAGTTGCTTGACTGGCTGCCGCCGGCCTCGCTCGACGGCATCGACCTTCTCTATCCCGATCCCTGGCCGAAGAAGAAGCACTGGAAGCGGCGTTTCGTCAGCCCGGTCAATCTCGACCGTTTCGCGCGCGTCCTGAAGCCGGGCTCGAAATTCCGCTTTGCGTCGGATATCGACACTTATGTGAACTGGACCTTGCTGCATTGCCGGGCGCATGGCGCCTTCACATGGCAGGCGGATGAGGCGGCGGACTGGCATCGCTCCTATGAGGGCTGGCCCGGCACGCGCTACGAGGCCAAGGCCATTCGCGAGGGTCGCCGGCCGGCCTATCTTACCTTCATCAGGACGTAAGCCCGCCCGACCGGCAACGGCTGCGGCAACTGCCGGGAGCCGGGATCATCGATAAATCGCCGCGATCCCAGCGGCTCAATACATCCCGAACTTCTGCATTCTCCGGCCCTGTAGCCATGCTGTCCGTGCCATTCCCAGCTCCATTGGCTGGGGATGAAAACCGGACAACTCATGTGCTACCTAATCCGGACAACTCATGTGCTTACGACAGGCCGGCACTGCGGGCTTGAAACACCAGCCCGGATCGTTTATATCGACCTCAAATTCTTGGTCGGGATGACGAAGAGTGGGTCCACCCGGTCCCGCTCTTTTTTATTACCTGCCGATAGGTCGAAACGAACAACAGGCAATTGATGACTGCAACGGCAAGCGAAGGCGACGACCGCATCATCCGCGAAAGCGGCATCGATGCGCGCATTGCGCTGATCGTCCAGCCGGTGCTGCGCGGCATCGGTTTTCGCCTCGTGCGCGTGCATCTGTCCGGCCAGAACGGGCTGACGCTGCAGATCATGGCCGAGCGTGAGGACGGCACCATGACCGTCGAGGATTGCGAAGAGGTCAGCCGCGCGGTGTCGCCGGCGCTCGACGTCGATGATCCGATCGAAAAGGGATATCATCTCGAAGTTTCCTCGCCCGGCATCGACCGGCCCTTGGTGCGCAAATCGGATTTCGTGACCTGGACCGGTCATCTGGTGAAGATGGAGACATCGGTCGTCGTCGCTGACCGCAAGCGTTTCAAGGGCAAGATCGCCGAGGCCGGTGAGAACGACGTGCTGATCGAGCGCGACAAGGCGGCCTATGGTGAGGAGCCGACGGTGCGCGTGCCCTATGACACCATTGCCGATGTCCGGCTGATCCTGACCGACGACCTCATTCGCGAAGCGTTGTCGAAGGACAACAGGGCGCGCAAGGAAGCCAAGAGACGCCGCGGTGAACCGGACGACGATGTGTCCGAGGGTGCGGAACCGGACGCCACGGAAGAACACGAACAGGAAATTTGATTGAGCTGCCGGGCGCAAAGGTCCGGCGAACAGGCTCGGGAGAAAGAACATGGTTGTAAGCGCCAACAGACTTGAACTGCTGCAGATTGCCGATGCGGTCGCGCGTGAAAAGTCGATCGACAAGTCGATCGTCATCGCCGCCATGGCCGATGCGATCCAGAAGGCGGCACGCTCGCGTTATGGCCAGGAGACCAACATCCGCGCCGACATCAACCCGAACACCGGCGAGATGAAGCTGCAGCGGCTGATGGAGGTGGTCGAGAAAGTGGACGACTACGCCACCCAGATCGCCATTTCTTCGGCCCGTGAGCGTAATCCCGATGCCCAGCTCGGCGATTTCATCGCCGAACAGCTGCCGCCGATGGATTTCGGCCGTATCGCCGCCCAGTCGGCCAAGCAGGTCATCGTGCAGAAGGTGCGCGAGGCCGAACGCGACCGCCAGTATGATGAGTACAAGGACCGTATCGGTGAGATCGTCAACGGCACCGTCAAGCGCGTCGAGTACGGCAACGTCATCGTCGATCTCGGCCGTGGCGAGGCGATCATCCGCCGCGACGAGCTGATCCCACGCGAAAACTACAAATACGGCGATCGCGTCCGTGCCTATGTCTACGACGTGCGCCGCGAGCAGCGCGGCCCGCAGATCTTCCTGTCGCGCACCCATCCGCAGTTCATGGCCAAGCTCTTCACCATGGAAGTGCCGGAGATCTATGACGGCATCATCGAGATCAAGTCGGTCGCCCGCGACCCGGGCTCGCGCGCCAAGATCGCCGTCATCTCGCGTGATAGCTCGATCGACCCGGTCGGCGCCTGCGTCGGTATGCGCGGCAGCCGCGTCCAAGCCGTCGTCGGCGAATTGCAGGGCGAGAAGATCGACATCATTCCGTGGTCGCCTTCGGCCGCCTCCTTCATCGTCAACGCATTGCAGCCGGCGGAAGTCGCCAAAGTCGTGCTCGACGAGGATGCGGAGCGCATCGAAGTGGTGGTTCCCGACGATCAGCTGTCGCTGGCCATCGGCCGCCGCGGCCAGAACGTGCGCCTTGCCTCGCAGCTCACCGGCTGGGACATCGACATCCTGACCGAGGCCGAGGAATCCGAGCGCCGCCAGAAGGAATTCGTCGAGCGCTCGGCGCTGTTCATGGAAGCGCTCGATGTCGACGAGATGGTCGGCCAGGTGCTGGCTTCCGAAGGCTTCACCAGCGTCGAGGAAGTCGCCTATGTCGATGCCGGCGAGATCGCCTCGATCGACGGTTTCGATGAGGATACCGCCTCTGAAATCCAGACCCGCGCCCGCGAGTATCTGGAGAAGATTGAGGCCGAGCACGACGAGAAGCGCAAGGCGCTGGGCGTTTCGGATGATCTGCGCGAAATCCCCGGCGTCACCACCGCCATGATGGTGACGCTCGGCGAGGACGGCGTGAAGACGATCGAGGATTTCGCCGGCTATGCCGCCGACGACCTCACCGGCTGGAAGGAACGCAAGGACGGCGAGACCAAGGTCTATCCCGGCGTGCTGGCCAATCACGGCGTTTCGCGCGCCGATGCCGAGCAGATGGTTCTGGCCGCTCGCCTCAAGGCCGGCTGGATCACCGAAGACGAGCTTGCGGCCGAAGAAGAAACGGCTGACGAAGCCGTTGGTGCGTGAGGTGAAACCGCATCGCACACAACCCGCCCTTGGACGAGATGAACGATCGCACCTGCATCGTCACCCGAAAACAGGCCGAACCGGATGAACTGATCCGGTTCGTCGTCGGCCCGGATTCGGCCGTCGTTCCCGATCTCAAGAGAAATCTACCCGGCCGTGGTTGCTGGGTGAGTGCCGACCGCCTACATATCGAGAAGGCGGCGGCCAAGAACCTTTTTGCCCGCGCCTTTAAGGCACAGGTGGTCGTGCCGCCCGATCTCGGTGGCATGGTCGACGGGTTGCTCTCCAGATCCGCTCTGGGCATGCTGGGCCTTGCCCGCAAGGCAGGCGCGATTTCGCTCGGTGCTACCAAAGTCGAGAGCGCGGTGCGCGGTGGGCTGGCGCTTTTCGTGCTCCACGCCACCGAAGCGTCCGACGATGGCGTACGCAAGATCAGTCAGGCGCGGCGGGCGACCGTCCATATCGGCGGCCCTTCCATCCTTGCCTACAAACTTTTCTCCGAGGCCGAGTTGAGCTTGGCATTGGGGGGTACAAATGTGATACATGCTGCCGTCCTCGCGGGAGACGCGGGTAAGGCGGTCCAGAAGCGCATGGTTGCGCTCGACCGATATCGGGGCGGAACCCCGGACGATCTTGCAATGCTTGCGGCCGTTGCTGACGAAGATGATGCCGCAGAGGATATGGAATGAGCGATACGAAATCGGGCGACGACAAGACGTTGAGTGTTACACCGAAGAAGACCTTGACGCTGAAGCGCCCCGGCATGGAACAGGGCACTGTGCGCCAGAACTTCTCGCACGGCCGTACCAAGTCGGTCGTGGTCGAGACCAAGAAGCGCAAGTTCTCGCTGCCCGGCGACAAGCCGGAGCCGGCTGCGGCTCCGCCTGCGCCCGCGCCCGTCTTCACGCCGAAGCCGGCAGTCGTGGCGGCACCTGTCGTGCAGGAAGCGCCCAAGGCACCGCCCCCGCCGCGGCCTCCGGTCGAGCGCAGCGGCATGGTGCTGAACGAATTGTCGCGCAGCGAAATGGAAGCGCGCCGCAAGGCGCTCGAGGGCTCGAAGGTCCGCGAGGTCGAAGACCGTCAGCGCGCAGCCGACGAGGCCAAGCGCCGCGCCGAGGACGAAGAGCGCCGCAAGCGCGAACGCGAGGACTCCGCACGCCGCCAGGCCGAGGAAGAGGCCCGGTTGCAGACCGAGGCCGAATCGCGCCGTCGCGCCGAGGAAGAAGCACGCCGCCGCGCACCGCAAGCCGCTGAGTTGGCGACCGCCGACGAGGAGGAAGGGGCCAAGCCGAAGCGGGCGACCGCCGGTGCACCGGT
The DNA here is from genome assembly GCF_006442195.1 of Mesorhizobium sp. B2-3-13. NCBI lineage: Bacteria > Pseudomonadati > Pseudomonadota > Alphaproteobacteria > Hyphomicrobiales > Phyllobacteriaceae > Mesorhizobium > Mesorhizobium sp. B2-3-13. The sequence continues at coordinate 117,724 of NZ_VFVQ01000014.1, read as the reverse complement.
GCGCCGCCTGGTCACGCCCGAAGTGGCACGCCCGGCCAAACCCACCAAGAGCGAGGAAGACCGCCGCCGTGGCAAGCTGACACTGAATTCCGCGTTGTCCGACGAGGATGCGCGGGCCCGTTCGCTGTCGTCGATGCGTCGCCGCCAGGAAAAATTCAAGCGCGCGATGCACAATGAGCCGCGCGAGAAGGTCATGCGCGAAGTGATCCTGCCCGAAACCATCACCATCCAGGAATTGGCGCAGCGCATGTCCGAGCGTGCTGTCGACCTCGTCAAGTACTTCATGAAGCAGGGCCAGATTCTGAAGCCGGGCGACGTCATCGACGCCGATACGGCCGAGCTGGTGGCTACCGAATTCGGCCACACGGTCCGCCGCGTCGCCGAGTCCGATATCGAGGAAGGCCTGTTCAACATCGCCGATCGTCCGGAAGACCTCGTGTCGCGTCCGCCGGTCGTCACCATCATGGGCCACGTCGACCACGGCAAGACGTCGCTGCTCGATGCGATCCGCAACGCCAATGTCGTTTCCGGGGAGGCCGGCGGCATCACCCAGCATATCGGCGCCTATCAGGTCGAGAAGAACGGTCAGAAGATCACCTTCATCGACACGCCCGGCCACGCCGCTTTCACGGCGATGCGCGCCCGTGGCGCCCAGGCCACCGACATCGCCATCCTGGTGGTGGCGGCCGACGACAGCGTCATGCCGCAGACGATCGAATCGATCAGCCATGCCAAGGCTGCCGGCGTTCCGATCATCGTGGCGATCAACAAGATCGACAAGCATGATGCCGATCCGCAGAAAGTGCGCTCGGAACTCTTGCGTCATGAAGTCTTCGTCGAATCGATGGGCGGTGAAGTGCTGGACGTCGAGGTGTCGGCGACCAAGGGCACCAATCTCGACAAGTTGCTCGAAGCGATCCTGCTGCAGGCCGAAATCCTCGACCTCAAGGCCAACCCCGACCGCACCGCCGAGGGTGTCGTCATCGAAGCGCAGCTCGACAAGGGCCGTGGTCCCGTCGCCACCGTGCTGGTGCAGACCGGCACCTTGATGCCGGGCGACATCCTTGTCGCCGGCAACGAATGGGGTCGCGTGCGCGCGCTGGTCAACGATCGCGGCGATCAGATCAAGGAAGCGCCGCCGGCAATGCCGGTCGAGGTGCTCGGCCTTCAGGGAACCCCGCAGGCCGGCGACCGCTTCGCCGTGGTCAACAACGAAGCCCGTGCCCGCGAGATCACCGAATATCGCCAGCGTCTGGCGCGCGAGAAGGCGGTGGCCAGGCATGCCGGCCAGCGCGGCTCGCTCGAACAGATGATGTCGCAGCTGCAGACGAGCGGGTTGAAGGAATTCCCGCTGGTCATCAAGGGCGACGTGCAGGGTTCGATCGAAGCGATCAATGCTGCCCTGGACAAGCTCGGCACCGATGAAGTGCGTGCGCGCATCGTTCATTCCGGCGCCGGCGCCATCACCGAAAGCGACGTCTCGCTGGCGGAAACATCGGGCGCGGCGATCATCGGCTTCAACGTGCGCGCCAATGTGCAGGCGCGTGCCGCGGCCGCGGCCGCGGGCATCGAGATCCGCTACTACTCGATCATCTACAACCTGGTGGATGATGTGAAAGCGGCTCTGTCGGGCCTGTTGTCGCCGGAGCGTCGCGAGACCTTCATCGGCAATGCCGAGATCCTCGAAATCTTCGACATCACCAAGGTCGGCAAGATCGCCGGCTGCCGTGTCACCGAAGGCAAGGTCGAACGTGGCGCGGGCGTACGCCTGATCCGCGACAACGTCGTCATCCACGAAGGCACGCTGAAGACCCTGAAGCGCTTCAAGGAGGAGGTTTCGGAAGTCCCTGGCGGCCAGGAGTGCGGTATGGCCTTCCAGAACTACGAGGACATGCGCGTCGGCGACGTCATCGAGTGCTTCCGCGTCGAGATGGTGACCCGCACACTCTGAGTTCGAGTGGCTCGTCGATACCGGGCGGTGGTCGAAAGACCGCCGCCTCGGTGCTATTGAGAATGACCGTTTGAGACATGCGGCACGGTCCCATCCCGCGCCTCACGCTTTCAGGATTGAGAAAAATGCCCCGTTCCACGACATCAAGTCCATCCCAGCGCATGCTGCGCGTCGGCGAGCAGGTGCGCCATGCGCTCTCCGAAACTCTGCAGCGTGGCGAGATCATCGACCCGTTGATTGAAAACTCGGTTGTTTCGGTCTCCGAAGTGCGCATGTCGCCCGATCTCAAGATCGCCACCGCCTTTGTTTCTCCGCTCGGCGCCAAGGACGCCGACGCGGTGATCGAGGCGCTGAACAAGCATGCCAAGTTCGTGCGCGGCCGCGTCTCCGGCGCGCTCAGGCAGATGAAGTACATGCCGGAATTCCGCTTCCGGCTGGATACGTCCTTCGACAATTTCGCCAGGATCAACGATCTGCTGAAATCGCCCGAAGTGGCGCGCGATCTGGATAGCGACGACAATAAGGAAGAAGAATAATGGCGCGTCGCGGCAAGAAAAAGGGCCGGCCGGTCTCCGGCTGGGTGGTCCTGGACAAGCCGGTCGGCATGGGCTCGACCGAGGCCGTGTCCAAGATCAAATGGCTGTTCCAGGCCGAAAAGGCCGGCCATGCCGGCACGCTCGACCCTCTTGCCTCCGGCATGCTGCCGATCGCGCTAGGCGAAGCCACCAAGACCGTGCCCTACGTGCAGGACGGCGCCAAGGTCTATCGTTTCACCGTTGCCTGGGGCGATGAGCGTTCCACCGACGATCTTGAAGGGCCGGTGACGAAGAGCTCCGAGCTGCGTCCGGCGGAAGCCGAGGTGCGGGCGCTGCTGCCGAAATACACCGGCGTCATCATGCAGACGCCGCCGCAATTCTCGGCCATCAAGATTGCGGGCGAGCGCGCCTACGACCTCGCCCGCGAAGGCGGGACGGTCGACATACCCGCGCGCGAGATCGAGATCGGCCGGCTCGATATTGTCGAGCATAAGCCGGACCAGACGATTTTCGAAGTCGAATGCGGCAAGGGCACGTATGTGCGTTCGCTGGCCCGCGACATGGGCCGCGACCTCGGCTGCTTCGGCCATATCAGCGAGCTGCGCCGGGTCGAGGTTGAGCCGTTCACGCCGGAGGACTTCGTCACCATCGCCGAACTCGAGGCCGCCCGCTTCGGCGCGCAAGGCGAGGACAAATCGGACCCAGAGGCAGATTCTGCTGGCGCGGTGGAAGTGCCGATCGACTTCGGCGCCATTGACGGGCTTCTCGTCGACACGTCAGCGGCGCTCGACTGTCTGCCGCAGATCGCCATCAGCGATGACGCGGCGACAAAGATCCGCCTCGGCAATCCGGTCATCATCCGTGGCCGTGACGCACCGGTGGAGGCGGAAGAGGCCTGCGCGACGTCACGTGGCAAGCTGGTCGCCATCGGCGCCATCGAGCAAGGCATGTTCAAGCCCAAGCGGGTCTTTGCCGGGTGATGCCACACATCTAATGTCGGTGCGACATCGCGGCAGGGGGCTCCATGGCAAAGGCTGACACGGTCAAGAAGCGCGCGCCGGTGAAGACGAGGCGGCCGCCTGTCGGCGCCTCGCCGGGCACATTGATCGCCGATCCAGCGGCGCGGCGCTCCGAATTGCGGCTGACCCTGATCTCGCCGCAGAAGTTCAAGACGATCGACAATGCCAGCATCGACGATGTCGGGGCCAATTGCCGGAAATGGCCGGTCATCTGGCTTGACTGCACCGGCCTCGCCAACATCCAGTTGATCGAGGAGATCGGCCGCATCTTCAGCCTGCATCCGCTGGCGCTGGAGGATGTCGTCAATACCGGCCAGCGGCCGAAAGTCGACTTCTTCGAGGATCACGCCTTCGTCGTCATGCGCATGATCGACGATGTCACGTCGCATCGCTACGAACAGATCGCTCTCTTCCTCGGCGAGAACTTCGTCGTCACCTTCCAGGAACGCGAGGGCGATCCGTTTAATCCGGTGCGCAAGCGCATCGAGAGTTCGGCGCCCAACCGGTTGCGCACACGCGGCGCCGACTATCTCGCCTACGCGCTGATCGACGCCATCGTCGACAGCTATTTTCCGCCGATCGAGGCTGCCGGCGACCTTGTCGACAGCATCGAGGACCAGATGTTGCATTCGACGCACAAGCACCAAATGCGGCAGTTGCACGAATTGCGGCGCGATGCCAACGTCCTGAAAGGCGTGCTGTGGCCCATGCGCGATGCGCTGGCCACCCTGATCCGTAACGACGTGGCCTATGTCGGAGCCGAGACCAAGGTCTTCCTCAACGACACGCTCGACCATTCGCTCAGGCTGATTGAACTGGTCGAGACCCAGCGCGACATGCTGACCGGCCTGATCGAAATGCACTTGTCGCTGAGCCAGGCCCGCACCAACGACGTCATCTCCTATCTCACCATCGTCTCGGTCATCTTCATGCCGCTCACCTTCCTAGTTGGCATCTGGGGCATGAATTTCGACCCCGCGAGCTCGCCATGGAACATGCCGGAGCTGAAGGCGTACTACGGATATCCGTTGTCGCTGCTGTTCATGGCTGCCGTCGCTGTCGGGCTGATTGCATTCTTCAAATGGAAGAAACGGCTTTGACTGGGATTAAACCTGCCATTTGAGCGTCAAAAGCCGGCTTGTGAATTGGGCTGGTGTTTTTCGGGAAATTGCACTATATGCGCCGCAGCATAGCGCCTTGACGCCTTGCATGCACGGCCCCTGCTGGACGACATCCCGGCTGTGGGCGACCCGTTTCCTCAAACAGATAAGGAAAAACACGATGTCGATTACTGCCGAGCGCAAACAGGAATTGATGGGTGAATTCGCAACCGCCAAGGGCGATACCGGTTCTCCGGAAGTCCAGGTAGCCATCCTTTCCGAGCGCATCAAGAACCTGACCGACCATTTCAAGGACCACAAGAAGGATAACCATTCCCGCCGTGGTCTGCTCGCTCTCGTGTCCCAGCGCCGCAGCCTGCTTGATTATCTCAAGCGTAAGGACGACACGCGCTATCAGACACTGATCGAGAAGCTCGGTCTGCGCCGTTGACGAATTGACCGGCGGACTTTCCCAGGGAAGTCCGCCGGTCACGCATTCTGCCAGTCGTATCGGCTGGCCAGACCCGGTTTCGAGCGTGCAGAGGGCCACTCGAAACCGCCCATGGACGGTCATGGGGCAGGATTGCAGGACGCTCGTGCGCGCTCGTCGCGCTTAAATCATCCGAGCTTCCCGTTGTCTTGCCCGTGGCTGCCCGAGAAAGGAAGCCAGGGAAAGGGCATCCGCGCACCGTGAAACGGCGCGCCCCTTTCCGCTTATTAAGGACAAGACATGTTCAATCACCACAAAGTAGAAATCGAATGGGGCGGCCGTCCGCTCATCCTGGAAACCGGCAAGATCGCGCGCCAGGCTGACGGCGCGGTGCTCGCCACCTACGGCGAGACCAAGGTTCTCGCCACCGTCGTTTCGATGAAGGAGCCGAAGCCCGGCCTCGACTTCTTTCCGCTGACCGTCAACTACCAGGAAAAGACCTATGCCGCCGGCAAGATCCCGGGCGGCTATTTCAAGCGCGAAGGCCGTCCGAGCGAAAAGGAAACGCTGGTTTCCCGACTCATCGACCGCCCGATCCGCCCGCTCTTCGCCGCCGGCTACAAGAACGACACCCAGATCGTCGTCACCGTCGTCCAGCATGACCTCGAAAACGATCCGGACATCCTGTCGATTGTTGCCACCTCGGCCGCTCTGACGCTCTCCGGCGTTCCGTTCATGGGCCCGGTCGGCGGCGCCCGCGTCGGTTACATCAACGGCGAATATGTGCTGAACCCGCATGTCGACGAGATGCAGGAATCCAAGCTCGACCTCGTTGTCGCCGGCACCGCCGACGCCGTGCTGATGGTCGAGTCGGAAGCCAGGGAACTTGGCGAAGAGCTGATGCTCGGCGCCGTCATGTTCGGCCACAAGGGTTTCCAGCCGGTCATCGACGCCATCATCAAGCTGGCCGAAGTTGCCGCCAAGGAGCCGCGCGACTTCACCGCGCCGGATTATTCCGCGCTTGAGGCCGCGATGCTGAAGATCGTCGGCGACGAGCTCAGCGATGCCTACAAGAACGTCGACAAGCAGAAGCGTTATGCCGCCGTCGACGCCGTCAAGGCGAAGGTCAAGGCAGCGTTTGCCCCCGCCGAAGGCGAAGACGCCAAGTACACCTCCGAACAGATCGGCTCGGTGTTCAAGGAGCTCCAGGCCAAGGTCGTGCGCTGGAACATTCTCGACACCGGCTCGCGCATCGATGGCCGCGACCTCAAGACCGTGCGCAAGATCGTCTCCGAAGTCGGCGTCCTGCCGCGCACCCACGGCTCGGCGCTGTTCACCCGCGGCGAGACCCAGGCGCTGGTCGTTGCCACGCTCGGCACCGGCGAGGACGAACAGTATGTCGATTCCTTGACCGGCATGTACAAGGAGAAGTTCCTCCTTCACTACAACTTCCCTCCCTACTCAGTCGGTGAGACCGGCCGCATGGGGTCGCCCGGCCGCCGCGAAATCGGTCACGGCAAGCTCGCCTGGCGCGCCATCCGTCCGATGCTGCCGAGCGCTGACCAGTTCCCCTACACGCTGCGCGTCGTCTCGGAGATCACCGAGTCTAATGGTTCGTCGTCGATGGCTACCGTCTGCGGTACCTCGCTGGCGCTGATGGATGCCGGCGTGCCGCTGGCCAAGCCGGTTGCCGGCATCGCCATGGGCCTGATCAAGGAAGGCGAGCGCTTCGCCGTGCTCTCCGACATCCTTGGCGACGAGGATCATCTCGGCGACATGGACTTCAAGGTTGCCGGCACCGAAGGCGGCATCACCTCGCTGCAGATGGACATCAAGATCGATGGCATCACCGAAGAGATCATGAAGATCGCTCTCGGCCAGGCCAAGGACGGCCGCCTGCATATCCTCGGCGAGATGGCCCATGCTCTGACCGGCGCCCGCCCCGAACTCGGCGAGTTCGCGCCGCGCATCGAGGTCATGCACATCCCGACCGACAAGATCCGCGACGTCATCGGTTCGGGCGGCAAGGTCATCCGCGAGATCGTCGAGAAGACCGGCGCCAAGATCAACATCGAGGACGACGGCACGGTCAAGATCGCTTCCTCGAACGCCAAGGAGATCGAGGCGGCGAAGAAGTGGATTCACACCATCGTTGCCGAACCGGAAGTCGGCGAAATCTACGAAGGCACCGTCGTCAAGACCGCCGACTTCGGCGCCTTCGTCAACTTCTTCGGTCCGCGTGATGGCCTCGTCCACATCTCGCAGCTTGCCAACGACCGGGTCGCCAAGACCTCGGACGTCGTCAAGGAAGGCGACAAGGTCTGGGTCAAGCTGATGGGCTTCGACGAGCGCGGCAAGGTCCGCCTGTCGATGAAAGTCGTCGACCAGGCCACCGGCAAGGAAATCGCGCGCGAGAAGAAGACAGAAGGCGAAGAAGACGCCGCCTGAGCGATCTGACGGCAAATGAGGCGGGCGCGGCTTAGGTCGCGCCCGTTTTTTGTTTATGGAGCACGGCTATGTCCGCTGAAGCGCTGAAGACGCTTTTCCATCCGTTCGCTGCCGAGGCTCTTTCCCCACCGCGCAAGGGCGAGCACATCCTCTTCATTGGCGCCGAACCTGGCCTGCGCTTGCCGCCGGCTTTCGAGGCTACGATGCATCTCGTACAGGGCTTCCGGCCGTATTTCCGTGCGTTGCAGGCGGCGGGCTTCACGGTCACGCCGCAATCGACCGGCGACCGTTTTGATGCCGCGCTCGTGCTCGCCGGCCGCCATCGCGGTCAGAACGAACTGCGCATCGCCGAGGCTTTCGAACGCGTGGATGAGGGTGGATTGATCGTCATTGCCGGTGGCAAGGAGGATGGCATCGCCAGTCTGCGCAAGCGCGTCGGCGATCTCGCGCCGCTTGATGGCCACATGCCGAAATATCACGGCATTGCCTTCTGGCTGCGCCGCCCGGCCGGCACGCAAGCCGCCGCCGCGCTACGCGCTGCCAATCCCGCCTTGCTGGTTGGCGAGCGGTTCCACACCGCACCCGGCATGTTCTCCTTCGATCGCGTCGATGCCGGTTCGAAACTGCTGGTCGAGAACTTGCCCGGCGATCTGCGTGGCAGTGCGGCTGATTTCTGCGCCGGCTGGGGCTACGTGGCGGCGGAGATGGCTGCCCGCTCGCCGGGCTTGTCGGCCCTCGATCTTTACGAGGCCGATTTCGATGCGCTTGAGGCGGCCAGGGGCAATCTCGGCAACACCGTGGCGCAGGGCTTCTTCTGGATGGATCTGCTCGCCGAGCCTGTCGAGCGCCGTTACGACGTCATCGCCATGAACCCGCCCTTCCATCGCAGCCGTGCGGCGGAGCCGGAGATTGGTGCCGGCATGATCCGCGCGGCAGCCAAGGCCCTGAAGCCCGGTGGACGCCTGTTCATGGTGGCCAATCGGCAGCTTCCTTACGAGCCGGTGCTGTCGGCCGCCTTTGCCAGTCATGCGGAGCTTGCCCGCGACGGCATGTTCAAGGTGTTTGTCGCGCGCAGGTAATGCGGAGCGGGGGGTTATCAATGCAGGTTGGCGACGCGCCTCATGTCGTCGGCGACATGCCCGTCGCCAACGCTGATCTTGAGCGGTGCTGGCCGGCCGAACAGGTAGCCCTGCACCACCTCGCAGCCGGCGGCCCGCAGCAGCGTCGCCTGGCTTTCGGTCTCGACGCCTTCGGCGATGATGCTGACGCCGAGCGCCCGCGACAACCCGACAATGGTCGACACGACCGCGCCGGAGCTGGCATCGGTATCGATGCGGCTGACGAAGGACCGGTCGATCTTCAGCTTGCCGAACGAGAAGTCGATCAGATAGCTGAGATTGGAATAGCCGGTGCCGAAATCATCGACGGCGACCGAGATTCCCATCTCGGCAAGTTCTTTCAAGATGATGGCCGCGCGGTCGCGGTCCTGCATCATCGCCGTCTCGGTGACTTCCAGTTCCAGCCGTGACGGCTTGATGCCGGTGGCCCGCATCGTGTCGCGCACAATGCCGACGAAGTCCTTGGTCATGAACTGGACCGGCGAGATGTTGACGGCGACGAAACAGTCGTCAGGCAGATGGCGGGCATCGCTGCAGGCCTTGCGCAGAACCCATTCGCCGATCGGGTTGATCATGCCGGTCTCCTCGGCGATCTGGATGAACTCCATCGGCGGGATCATGCCGCGTTCGGGATGCTTCCAGCGGATCAATGCCTCGTAGCCGACGATGCGGCCGGTCGGGAGGTCGAGCTGCGGCTGATAGTGCAGGTCGAAATCGCCGCGTTCAAAGGCGCTATGCAGCTCGGATTCGACCCATTGGCGATGGTCGGCCACGCGTCCCATCTCGCTGTCGAAGACCGACCAGTTGCCAACGCCGCCGGCACGCGCATTTTGCAGCGCCAGATTGGAGCGCCGCAGGATAAGGACCGGATCGATACCGTCCTTGGGCATCGCCACGATGCCGACCGACAGGCTCACCGATTGCTGGTGGCTGCCGAGTTCATACGGCTCCATCATCTCGTCGATGAGCCTCTCGACCATGCTTTCCAGGGTTCCCTGGATCAGATGGTCCGGGAGCAGCACTGCGAACTCGCCGGCCCCGATGCGGCCGATCAGGGCGCGCGCGGGCACGCAGTCGTGCAGCCGCCTGGTGAAGGCGCGGATCAGTTCATCGCCCTGGGTGTAGCCGATAGCGTCGTTGATCTGCTTGAACCGGTCAATGTCGATGTCGATCAGGAACACCGGTTCCCCGGTGCGGCTTGTCGCGCATGCCGCCTCGGCGATCTTGCCGACCATGGCCGAGCGCGCCAGCAGTCCGGTCAGCTTGTCGAAATGGGTTTCGTTGAAGACGAAATCGGCCGATTCATCGATGCCGGCGAAGAAGGACATTGCCGCCACCGATGCCGCCAGCGCGCAAAGCGCGGCCATCACCGAGACCATCATATCAGCCGATATGCCGGCAAACCCGTCGCCGAGGCCGTGCTTCAGGCCCCAGATGCCGAGGACGAAACTGCCAATGCCCGAACTTGCTATCGTGAGCAGTCGGAACACGGGTGTTCGCTTCGGGTTGCTGATGCCAGGCATGAGAAGGTCCCCAGATGGGGAGCTCTATAGCGGAAATCCTCTTAAAATGAGTTTCCGCGAATGAATCCAATTTTACTGGAGAGGATTATTTTCTTTACTGGCAAAGGACGCCGCTTGGGGACGCTTCAGTCACGCCCGCCATCCGTCTGCTTCAACTCATCGAGTGTCGGCATCGAGACGATATGATAGCCGGAATCGACATAGTGGATCTCGCCGGTGACACCGGAAGCAAGGTCGGACAGGAGATAGAGCGAGGAGCCGCCGACCTCGTCGATCGTCACCGTCCGGCGCAACGGCGAGTTGCGCTGCTGGTAGGAGAACATGTGGCGCGCGTCAGAAATGCCGGCGCCGGCCAGTGTGCGCACCGGACCGGCCGAGATGCCGTTGACCCGGATGCCGCGTGGGCCGTAGTCGTTGGCGAGATAGCGCACGCTGGCCTCGAGCCCAGCCTTGGCGACCCCCATGACATTGTAGTTCGGCATGACGCGGACCGAGCCGGCATAAGTCAGCGTGATCATCGAGCCGCCGGCAGTCATCAGCGGCGCGGCGTTGCGCGCCACTTCGGTGAAGGAATAGCAGGAGATCACCATGGTGCGGACGAAATTGTCCCGGCTGGTGTCGGCATAGAGGCCTTTCAATTCGTTCTTGTCTGAAAAGCCGATGGCATGGACGACGAAGTCCAGTCCGCCCCACGCCTTGCCGAGCGTCTCGAACGTGGCGGCGACCGAAGCGCTGTCCTCGACGTCGCAGGGAACGACCAGCGAAGCGCCGAGCTTGTCGGCGAGCGGCTTGACGCGGCGGCCGAAAGCCTCGCCCTGATAGGTGAAGGCGAGTTCCGCCCCATGTTCGGACAATTTCCGGGCGATGCCCCAAGCAATCGAATGATCGTTGGCCACACCCATGACAAGCCCACGCTTGCCCTTCATCAATCCGTCCATGGCCGGCAAATCCTTATATAAAAAACTTGGCCTTATGCGGAATAGCGCTGGAAAACGAGCGTTGCGTTGGTGCCGCCGAAACCGAAGGAATTCGACAGAACGGTGTCGATCCCTGCGTTGTCGATGCGCTTGCGCACGATCGGCATGCCCTCGAATTCCGGATCGAGCGTCTCGATATGGGCGCTTTCGCCGATGAAGCCGCCTTGCATCATCAGGATCGAATAGATGGATTCCTGCACGCCTGCCGCGCCCAGCGAATGGCCGGTCAGCGACTTCGTCGACGTGATGAACGGCATCTTCTCGCCGAACACTTCACGGATCGCGCCCATTTCCTTGGAATCCCCGACCGGCGTCGAGGTGCCGTGGGTGTTGATGTAGTCGACCGGCGTGGAAACCGTCGCCAGCGCCTGGCGCATGCAGCGGACCGCGCCTTCGCCCGAGGGCGCGACCATGTCGAAACCGTCCGAGGTCGCGCCATAGCCGACGATCTCTGCGTAGATCTTGGCGCCGCGCGCCTTGGCATGTTCCAACTCTTCCAGCACCAGCACGCCGGCGCCGCCGGCAATGACGAAGCCGTCGCGATTGGCGTCATAGGCGCGCGATGCGGTCGAGGCCCTGTCGTTGAACTTCGATGACATGGCGCCCATGGCGTCGAACAGGTCCGACATCGTCCAGTCGAGATCCTCGTGGCCGCCGGCAAAGACCATGTCCTGCTTGCCCCACTGGATCAGCTCGTAACCATTGCCGATGCAATGCGCCGAGGTCGAGCAGGCCGAGGAGATCGAATAGTTGACGCCATGGATTTTGAACCACGTGGCCAGCGTCGCCGACGCGGTCGACGACATCGCCTTCGGCACCGCGAAGGGACCGATACGCTTGGGACTGCCGTTCTTGAGCGTGGTTTCGGCCGCCTCGACGATGGTGCGGGTGGAGGGGCCGCCCGAACCCATGACGATGCCGGTGCGCTCATTGGTGATGTCGCTCTCGCCGAGACCGGCATCCGCGATCGCCTGGTCCATGGCGACGTGATTCCAGGCCGCGCCCTGGCTCAGGAAGCGCATCGCGCGGCGGTCGATCATGGCGGAAGGGTCGAGCGTCGGCGCGCCCCAGACCTGGCAGCGGAAGCCATGCTCGGCAAAGGAATCGGAAAAGCTGATGCCGGATCTGGCATCATGCAGCGAGGTCTGCACCTCGTTGGCATTGTTGCCTATCGACGACACGATGCCGAGGCCTGTGACTACGACACGTCTCATTCGCAACTCCTTCCAGGGATGCTGGCCAATGGGCGGGCCAGGGCTGCGGTCAAGCGACCGCCGACTGCTTTGACAGGCCGACCTTCAGGTCCGTCGCCGCATATATGGGCTCGCCATCCGCCTTCATCCAGCCATCAGCGATGCCGAGCACCAGCCGGCCGCGCATCACACGCTTGAAATCCACGCCATACTCGACCTTCTTGACCGATGGCGTGACCATGCCCTTGAACTTGACCTCTCCGGTCGACAGCGCCATTCCCCTGCCGGGTTCGCCAAGCCAGCCGAGGTAAAAACCCGTCAATTGCCACAGGGCGTCCAGGCCGAGACACCCAGGCATGATCGGATTGCCGATGAAATGACAGGCAAAGAACCACAGGTCGGGCTTGATATCGAATTCCGCGCGGATGAAACCCTTATCGAAGGCGCCGCCGGTCTCGCTGACCTCGGTGATACGATCGAACATCAGCATCGGCGGGTAGGGCAGCTGGGCATTGCCCTCTCCGAACAGCTCGCCGCGGGCGCAGGCCAGCAATTCTTCGTAGTCGTAGCTGGATTTCGAACCCGCCATCAATTTCGTCCCCATATCGTCCGGGCGGTAGCGTGCCCTTGTCGTTGGTGTCCTAACACAATCTGTTTCAGGCCGGAAACCGGCGTTTGCGCTTAACCCGCCAGTCCGCCCGGGTCAATGCGCGCTATTGATCGCATTCGGGCGACAGAATATATGTCAACAGGGGTCCGGTTTCGGCAAACATTCATCTTTTTGCCATTCTGGGCGTGTCTTGAAGCGGGACTGTGAGCTTGGAAGACCAGATGGACCGGGGCTGCCGGAAGGAAAATGTCGCTGTGGACAAGCGGGTACGTGAAGCCGGCCTGAGGCCGACGCGTCAGCGCATTGCGCTGGCCGACCTGCTTTTCGCCAAGGGCGACCGCCATCTGTCGGCTGAGGAACTGCACGAGGAGGCGCAGGCCGCCGGCGTGCCGGTGTCGCTGGCCACCGTCTACAACGCGCTTCACCAGTTTACCCAGGCGGGGCTGCTGCGCATCCTCGCCGTCGAGGGTTCCAAGACCTATTTCGACACCAATACCTCCGACCACCACCATTTCTATATCGAAGGCGAAAACAGGATATTCGACATCGCCAACGGCCCGGTCACGGTCACCAATCTGCCGGACCCTCCCGAAGGCATGGAAATCGCCAATGTCGATATCGTGGTGAGGCTGCGTCCCAAGCGTCCGGAATGACCGGCGAGGCCGGAATAATGGGCCAGGCCAGGGTAATCAGCCACGCCGGAACAATCGGTCTGGCCCGAATAATCGGTCTGGCCCGAATAATCGGTCTGGCCCGAATAATCGGTCTGGGATGAAGCCCCTCGATTGGATAGTCCGGCTCGAATGGGCTGTCGTGGCGGCGGTTGCGGTCGTCTTCTATGGCGCGACAGGCGTCTCCTGGTGGCGCTTAGCGTTGCTCATCCTGGCGCCGGACCTCTCGATGCTGGGTTATCTCGGTGGCCTGCGCATCGGCGCCATCGCCTACAACGCCTTGCACACCCTGATCGTACCGGTGCTTCTGCTGCTTGCTGGGCATCTCGCCGGCAGTGCGGTCGGCAGCGCCATCGCACTGATCTGGATCGGCCATATCGCGATCGACCGTGCACTGGGTTACGGCTTGAAGCTGTCGACAGGATTTCAGGACACCCATCTTGGCCCCATCGGGCGCAAACGCGAGACGTTCAGTCCTTGACCCGCTCACCCGGATAAGCGCCCCAGACGACCGACTGGGCAAGCCAGCCGGTGTGGCCGTCGAGCGTCATTTCGCACCACTGGCCGTCGCAGGACTTGATCATGCCCATCACGCCGGGTTCGACAATCGCCACCACCCTGGCATCCTTGTCGGGACCTTTCAGAAGATTGATCTGGCCGCCCTTGCCGCGCTGCCAGGGCGCGATGATCGCTGTGCGCCGGCCCGAAAGCAGCGACTGGTTGATCCATCCTTCCGAGCCGTCGGCGTCGCGCACCCGCCGCCACGTATCGAACTCCTGGATGATCTCCATCGGCAGGCCAGCCTTCATATACATCCAGTCGACGGAATAGTTGGCGCCGGGGCCGACGCGCGAGTTGACGCGGCCGGATTTCAGGCTGACGAATCGCGGCAGCGGCAGCCCGCTCGGTCCGAGCGTGATGGCGCTCTGGGCTGGGGCGGCCGCGCTCTGCGCGCCGGCAAGCGGAGAATAGAGGAGAGCGCCGAGAAATGCTGCGCTGAGGGCCAGGCGAAGCGACGCGAAACCAGACACTTTCGTTCCTTTCGGCGCCGGCCCGACGGCTGCGGCACCCCTTTTTCTTTGTCTTCGGCGGCACCGCTTGTTACATGGGTAAATCGGCTACCGCGACCAGCTTTCAGTTTCGCCGGTCTTGGTTAAAGAGGTCTCAACGAGGGAAACAATGCCAGGCAAAAAGAAGCCTCTCGTGGTCATCACGCGAAAGCTGCCCGACCCGGTCGAGACCCGCATGCGCGAACTGTTCGACGCAAGGCTGAATGTCGAGGACAGGCCGATGACGCAGCCGGAACTGGTCGCCGCGGTCAAGGAAGCCGACGTGCTGGTACCGACCGTGACCGACCAGATCGATGCCGCGCTGATCGCCCAGGCCGGCGACAACCTCAAGCTGATCGCCAATTTCGGCAATGGCGTCGACAAGATCGACGTGGCGGCGGCGGCCAAGAAAGGCATCACCGTCACCAACACGCCCAATGTGCTCACCGAAGATACCGCCGACATGACGATGGCGCTGATGCTGGCCGTACCGCGCCGGCTGGCGGAAGGCGCCAGCGTGCTTACCGGCGACAAGAAATGGGCCGGCTGGTCGCCGACCTGGATGCTTGGCCGGCGCATCTGGGGGAAACGGCTCGGCATTGTCGGCATGGGCCGCATCGGCACCGCCGTTGCCAAGCGGGCCAAGGCTTTCGGCTTGTCCATCCACTATCACAACCGGCATCGCGTGCTGCCGGCGGTCGAAGATGGACTGGAGGCGACCTATTGGGAGAGTCTCGACCAGATGCTCGCCCGCATGGACATCATCTCGGTCAATTGTCCGTCGACGCCGGCGACCTTCCATCTTCTGTCAGCACGGCGGCTGGCGTTGCTGCAGCCCACCGCCTACATCGTCAACACCGCCCGCGGCGACATCATCGACGAAGAAGCGCTGGTCAAGCTGATCCAGGACGGCAAGATCGCCGGCGCCGGCCTCGACGTTTACGAGCACGAGCCGGCCCTGAACGGCAAGCTCTTGAAGCTCGCCGCCAGGAACAAGGTCGTGCTTCTGCCGCATATGGGCTCGGCCACGCTCGAGGGCCGTATCGACATGGGCGAGAAGGTCATCATCAATATCCGCGCCTTCGTCGATGGCCATCGCCCGCCAGACCGCGTGCTGCCGCTCAGAACCTGAAAACCCTCCAGGCGTAGGCTCGCCGTTTATGAGATCGTTTTGCGCATGGTGATGGACGTCGGCCTGTCATAACCCTCATGCGCCGTCCGTTCGGTCTCGCGAAAGCCGAGCCGGGCAAAGGCGGCATGATTTGCGGTGAGTTCGATCCTCGTCTCGAGATCGATGGCGGACTTGCCGCGGCTGCGGGCCAGATCCTCGGCCGCTTGCATCAGCCGCCGGCCAATGCCTTGCCCTTGGCGGTCCGGGGCGACGGCGAGCTTGCCGACATAAAAACCGTCAGCCCTTTCAAGGGCAAAAACGCAGCCCACGATTCTATCGTCGCCGTCGAGTGCCAGAAAGCCCGTCTCCCGCAGGGCCTTGGCGCGTAGCGCATCGACTGTGAGCAGGTGAGCCGACGACGGCGGGTCGATGATGCCGTCCATGAAGGCGAAGGTACGCATGATGAGGGCAAGCACATCATCCCAGCGGCCGAAATCGGCCGGGATCTGCGTGATCGAAATACGGGATTGTTCCAGGATCAGCGTCTCTTGTAGCGGATCGTCTCGAAACGCGCGGCCAGCGCATCATAGAGCAGCAGCCGGCCGATGAGCGGCTCGCCTATGCCGGTCACCAGCTTGATTGCCTCCATCGCCTGCAGCGTGCCGATGACCCCCGTCAGTGCGCCGAGCACCCCGGCCTCCGCACAGGACGGCACCAGGCCCGGCGGCGGGGCTTCGGGAAACAGATCCCGATAGCTCGGGTTTGGCTTGCCGTCGCTGCCGTTTTCGAAAGGCTTCAGCACGGTCACCGAGCCGTCGAAACGTCCGACGGCCGCATGCACAAGCGGCTTCCCTTCGGCCGCGCAGGCATCGGCCACCACATAACGCGTCTCGAAATTGTCGGACCCATCGACGACGATATCGTACTTGGCCACGAGGGCAGGTGCGTTCTCCGCGGTCAGCCGGAATGTGTGCGTTTCGGCTGATATGTTGGGATTGATACGGCCGATCGCCGCCTCGGCGCTCTGGGTTTTCAGCATGCCGATCGTATCGGTGCCATGGATGACCTGACGTTGCAGGTTGGAGAGCGAAACTGTGTCGTCGTCGATCACGCCGAGCGTGCCGACGCCGGCCGCGGCGAGATATTCAAGCACCGGCGCACCGAGCCCGCCGGCGCCGATCACCAGGACCCGCGCCTGCTTGAGCTTCTGCTGGCCCGCGCCGCCGACCTCCGGCAGCACGATGTGGCGGGCATAACGTTCGATCTCGTCGGCGGTGAGCGCAGTGGTCATATCAGGACCATATAGCGGCCGAAAAACCTTGTCAGGGGTCTTCGGTTGGCCCAATCGTGCCATGGTCGACCGTCAGGAACTGCGCGCGGCCATGCAGGCTGGAAAACAGCGCCGCATCGGTTCCCGTCATGAAAGCCTGGCAGTTCAGTTCCTCCAGGATCGAGAACAGTGCCGCGCGGCGACCGCCATCGAGGTGCGCCGCGATCTCGTCGAGCAAAAGGATCGGCGTCAGGCCGGACATTTCGCCGGTCAGCCGGGCATGCGACAGCACGATACCGACCAGCAGTGCCTTCTGTTCGCCGGTCGAGCAAAGTTCGGCCGGCATGGCCTTGGGCCGGTGCCGGACCACGAGGTCCGAGCGGTGCGGGCCCTCGAGGGTGCGTCCGGCGGCACGGTCACGGTCACGGCCATCGGCAAGCGCCCGTCGGAACCGCTCCTCGACATCGACCGCTGGTGCATTGGCAATCCCGGCCTCCAGGTCACCCGAAAGGCCGATATCGGCCTGCGGAAATGGCCCCGTGTCGGGCAGCCTGCCGATCATGGCGGCCAGCAGCCGCACCATTTCGGCGCGCGCCGCGGCGATCGCCACGCCGGTCTCCGCCATCTGCGTCTCTATCGCCTCGAACCAGCCGGCATCGCGTGAGCCTTCCGTCAGCAAACGGTTACGGCCCCGCATCGCCTTCTCGTAGTCGAGCGCACGCTGGCCGTGTCCGGGATCGATCGCCAGCACCAGCCGGTCGAGAAAGCGCCGGCGATCCGCGGCCGGTCCGGTGAACAACGAATCCATCGCCGGCGTCAGCCACACGACCCGCAGCCACTCCAGCATGTCCTCGGCCCGGGCGGCGGCTCCGTTTATGCGCACCCGCCTGCCGCTCTCCGCCGTGTCGCCTCCGGAAATGCCGGTGCCGATCTCGACCTCGCCGTCAGGTCCGTGGAGCCGGGCATGCAGGGCAAAGCCGCCATCGCCACCCTCACGTGCCACATCCGCGTAAGGCGCGCGGCGCAAGCCGCGCCCCGGGGTCAAAAAAGAGATCGCTTCGAGGAGATTGGTCTTGCCGGCACCATTGTCGCCGGAAAAGATCACGGCGCCAGGAGCAACATCTATCGCCAGGCTTGCATAGTTGCGAAAATTGGTAAGCGTAAGCTTACTTATGTGGGTTTGTACCGGCAACCGCTATCCGCCTGTGGAAGTCACCGCAACCAATATCCATCGCCGGTCGTATCGTCAGGCGACGCCGGTCCGGCTATACTCGCATCGGCATCAGCACGTAAAGCGCGGTCTCGTCGGCCATGTCGTGGATCAGTGTTGGCGAACCGGCATCGGCCAGCATGAATTTGGCTTCCGTGCCGGTCAGCTGCGCGGCGACATCGAGCAGATATTTCGCGTTGAAGCCGATCTCGATCGGGTCGGACGAATAGTCTGCAGCCAGTTCTTCCGTGGCGCTGCCTGAATCCGGATTGTTGACGGCAAGCGTCACCTGGCCTTCGCTGATCGAGAGCTTCACCGCACGGCCGCGTTCGGAAGAGATGGTCGAGACGCGGTCGACCGCGGCAGCGAAGCTCTGGCGGTCGAGGATCAGCTTCTTGTCGTTGCCGGTCGGAATGACGCGCTGATAGTCCGGGAAGGTGCCGTCGATCAGCTTCGAGGTCAGGACGACGCTGCCGATGGTGAAGCGGATCTTGGTGTCGGACAGTTCGGTGGTCACGGCGACATCCGGATCATCGACCAGCTTCTGCAACTCACTCACCGTCTTGCGCGGAATGATGATGCCCGGCATGCCCTCCGAACCCGCCGGGGCGTCGATCTCGGCGCGCGCCAGGCGATGGCCGTCGGTTGCCACCGAGCGCAGCTTCAGCTTGCCACCGACTTCATGCGTGTGCAGGTAGATACCATTGAGATAGTAGCGCGTCTCCTCGGTGGAGATGGCGAACTGCGTCTTCTCGATCAGGCCCTTCAACGCCACCGCATCGAGACGGAAAATATGCGAGAAGGATCCCGCCGAAAGCTCGGGAAAGTCGGATTGCGGCAGGCACTGCAGGCGGAAGCTGGAGCGGCCCGACGTAACCGTCATGGCGTTGCCGTCCTCATCCGTCTTCAGCATCACCTCGGCGCCGTCTGAAAGCTTGCGCACGATGTCATAGAGCAAGTGCGCGGGGACGGTCGTCGCGCCGCCGCGCTCGACCTTGGCGGGCGTCGCTTCCGTCACCTCCAGGTCGAGGTCGGTGGCCTTCATTTCGAGGCTGGCGCCTTCGGCGCTGAGCAGCACGTTGGACAGGATCGGTATGGTGTTGCGCCGTTCGACCACGCGGTGGACGTGGTTGAGCGACTTCAGGAGATTTGACCGTTCCAGGATAACACGCATGACGAAACAGGCTCGCTTGAATGAATGAACGGGTCTCCGGCTACCGGCGCCCCGCAAAAGGTCTGAACAGGCTTCAGAATCTACGCAAACTGACAGGAAAAAACCAGTGAGCGCAAGCCCGCGCCACCGGTTCGGGCCGGTTACGCGGGCTTTCTGGGGATAAAGCTGGCCAACCCTGCAAGCCGGCCGTTCTGGGCCGGTCAGGCCTGGTCGTTGATGAGCCTTCTCAGCAATTCCAGTTCCTGCGCCAGCGTGTTGTCATTGCCGGACAGGTCCTCGATCTTGCGCACGGCGTGCAGCACCGTCGTGTGGTCGCGGCCGCCGAAACGTCGCCCGATCTCCGGCAGCGAGCGCGGCGTCATCACCTTCGACAGGTACATGGCGACCTGCCGCGGCTTGACGATGGTGCGCGTGCGCCGGTTGGACAGCAATTCCGTCTTCGAGACGTTGTAGTGGCGCGCGACGATGCGCTGGATGTCCTCGATGCGGACCCGCTTCGGCTCGCCCGTGCGATAGATATGGCCGAGGATCTCGTCGATGCGGTCGAGGGTGATCTGCGGCTCGAACGACTGGCGAAACAAGAGCTGGTTGAAGGCGCCTTCCAGTTCACGTCCGCTACCGGTCACGGTGCGGGCAACGTGGTTGAGGATCTCTTCGGAAATGTCGAGCGATGCATCGTCGATCCTGGCTGTGGCCAGGCGCAGTTTGAGCATGCCGAGCCGCATGGCGAAATCGGGTGCCGACATTTCGAGCGCGACGCCGCCATTGAGGCGCGAACGGACCCGCGGCTCGAGCGATTCCAGCTCCGACGGTGGCCGGTCGGCCGCGACGACGACCTGCTTGGCGCTGTCGAGCAGCATGTTGATCAGATGGCAGAATTCATGCTGGATCGACTTGCCCTGCAGGAACTGCATGTCGTCGATGATCAGGAGGTCGATGTCGCGCAGCTGCTCCTTGAGCGTCAATGCGTTGTTGTCGCGGATCGCCGTGGCGAAGCGCCACATGAAATACTCCGCGGTGAGATAGACGACGCGCGACTTCGGGTTCTGCTTCAGCGATTCCGCGGCGATGGCTTGCAAGAGGTGCGTCTTGCCGAGCCCGACGGTGGCATGCAGGAAAAGCGGATTGAAGCGCACCGCGCTCGACTGAGATTCCGCCACGGCCTTGGCGGCGGCGAAGGCGACGCGATTCGAGGGCCCTTCGATGAAGGAGCCGAACGTGTAACGCGGATCAAGCGGTGATCCCAGCACATTGTGGCGGAACTCGCTCTCGACCGGCACACCCGGACGCGGCACGGGAGACCGCTCCACCCTGCCTGGGCTGACCGTGCCGGCGGCCAGCGCCGTCTGCGTCTGCCGCGTCATCTTGCGCGCCGGCGCCAATTCCGGTTCGGGCTGGCTGCGCCCCTGACGGGTCGCGGTGCGCACGATGATCTCGATCTTGAGAAGCTCGGGATCCTCGTGCTTCCACAGCTCGGAAATGAGATCGTGATAGTGGCCGTTGATCCACGAGCGCAGGAACGCGGTGGGCACGGAGATGCGGACAATGCCCTTGGACGCTTCCGCGACCTTCATGCGGCCGAACCAGCTGGAATAGACTTCGGTTCCCAGGCGCGCCTTCAACTGGGCCTTGACCCGGTCGAACTTCTGTTCCGCGTCGCTGGAGACCGCCATCTCGTTTGCTCCGATCAAAGTTCCAGGAAATGGGAGGTCGCCCGTAAGCTCCCTTTCGATGCCGCTCTGCATGATCGAGTTCCTTGCCTTTCTGTACCCGTTTTTCGCTGGGGATGCGCCTCCTGCACCCTTTTTCCAGCGACCGTGTCTTCGCTACGATGCCCGTTGCCGCCGCCGGCAATGAACGTCGCCCACCATCCAAGGGAACCGGTGCCGGCTCATGGAAGCCAGCCCGCGTTGGGTATGTCAGGGCAATACAACACCGTCCGGCGAAAGAGCGCCGGCGCGCCGTCCTACCTGCCATGTCTAGTTACGCCAGTCCCCTACCGTATCGAAAAAGAGCAAACCATACCCGTCCGCGGACTTGATCCGCGTCGCAAATCCCGCCAATTTAAGCTGGCCGCGTCAGGCTGGGTTAAGGGCCAGAGGCCCGTCTCCTTCGATGGATCGGACATTACCGAAATCGCTGTGGATAGGGCAAGGCCACGTCTAACGGATTTTTAAGGAATCTGGTTACCTCGGGCGGGTTGGAGCGCCATGCCGCAGTGCTGTATTTTAACAAAGCCATTGTGATTCAAACCCTTTTCCGACGAATATGAAAAAGCCGGACCGGCGCGAAATTTTCTGAAATAATTCACTTGACAGCCAGTTGTCCTCCCGTCCCTTCGGCGCGTTGTGGACAAGCTGTGGATGACCGTCGCTAAATATTTGAAAAGTATCGGTTATTTCTGATGGGCATGGTTTCTAAAGTCGACGCTTTTCAAGCGTTCCGATCATCAGCGGGCATGAATGTGCCGGCAAACCATTTCAAACTGTGGACGCTGCATTTGCAGTTGTTTCCGGCTATTCTTTTTAAGTACTTGCCGGCAAACGAAAAAACCCGGCGTGATCGGCCGGGTTCGAAGAAGATCGTCCTGAGAAGGCGATGTCAGGCCGACAGCACCTTGAGGCGCTGGGCGAGGCGCGACACCTTGCGGGACGCCGTGTTCTTGTGGATCACGCCTTTGGTCGCGGCGCGCATCAATTCCGGCTCGGCAGCCTTGAAGGCGGCCTGTGCTGCGGCCTTGTCGCCCGAGGCAAGTGCCTCCTCGACCTGCCGGACGTAGGTGCGGACGCGCGAGCGGCGGTTCTTGTTGATCGCCGCGCGGCGGGCGATCTTGCGCGTTGCCTTTTTGGCCGAGGATGTGTTGGCCATGATGCCTCTCTTCTGGTCTGGTCGGCGCACGCGGCGTGCCGCAGGGCGCAAAAAACAAACGGGCAGCCACGGGGCCGCCTCGGTTGGTGCGGCTTATAGTTCAGCTTTTCCGGCGCGTCAACGCCGCCTGGCGTTCTTTTTGGCCGATGCCACGGGTTTCGGTCGCTGACCCCCGACGCCCTACCGGTTGGTGAAATTCGGCTTCCGCTTTTCGGCGAACGCCGCCATGCCTTCCTTCTGGTCTTCGAGCGCGAAAAGCGAATGGAACAGGCGGCGTTCGAAGCGCAATCCTTCGGCAAGCGTCGTCTCATAAGCCCGGTTGACGGCTTCCTTGGCCATCATCACCGACGGCAGTGAGAAATCGGCGATTTTGGCCGCCGCCTTGACGGCCTCCTCGACCAGCTCGCCGGCCGGAACGACCCGCGACACAAGGCCCGAACGTTCGGCCTCGGCGGCATCCATCATCCGTCCGGTCAGGCACATGTCCATCGCTTTCGATTTACCGACGAACCGGGTCAGGCGTTGCGACCCGCCCATGCCGGGAATGACACCGAGCGTGATCTCCGGCTGGCCGAATTTGGCCGTGTCGGCGGCAATGATGAAATCGCACATCATCGCCAGTTCGCACCCGCCACCGAGCGCATAGCCGGCCACCGCCGCTATGATCGGCTTTCGCGCCCGCGTGAACTCTTCCCAGCCGACGAAGAAGTCCTGGCTGTAGGCATCCGCATAGGAGATTGCCTGCATCTCCTTGATGTCGGCACCCGCGGCAAAGGCTTTGTCGGAGCCGGTAACAACCATGGCGCCGATGCCAGGATCGGCGCAGAAAGCATTCACGGCTGCGACGAGTTCGGCGAGGATCTGGGAATTCAATGCGTTGAGCGCCTTTGGCCGGTTCAGCGTGATCAGTCCGACCTTACCGCGCCTCTCGGTGATGATCGTCTCATAGGCCATGGCTGTTCCTCCTTTGCTCGACACCGGTCTAGCTCACGTCTGACAGGTCCGGCAATAGAAGGTCGAGCGACCGCTCTGCACGATACGTTCGACATGGCCGCCGCAGCCAGGCTTGGGGCAAGGCTCACCCTCGCGGTCGTAGACGGCGAAGGAATGCTGGAAATAACCCAGCGATCCATCGGTGTGCATATAGTCGCGCAGTGAAGACCCGCCGGCCGCGATGGCATCTGATATGACCGAGCGGATCGCCTCGGCGAGGCGTTCGCTTTGTTCCCTGGCCTTCTTGCCTGGCCTGGCGATGGTGCCCGCCTCACGTCGCGGTGACAGGCCGGCGCGCCAGAGCGCCTCCGAGACATATATATTGCCTAAGCCGGCGATCAGCCTCTGGTCGAGAAGCGCTGCCTTGAGCGGCGAGCTGCGGCCTTTCAGCAACGAGGCAAGCAGAACGCCGTCCAGTGCATTGCCGGTCGGTTCGACGCCCAGTCCGGCGAGCATCGGATGCGTCTCCGGCGGCTCTTGCGCAAACAGCATGAAACCGAAGCGGCGCGGATCGTTGAAGATCACACGTGACCGCCTGCCGGCCGCGGAAACGACATGGAACACGACATGATCGTGTGCCGCGCTTTTCGAGCGCTCATGGTGGAACACGCCAGGTGTCTCGTCGTCGTCGCCGGTCTCGATGCGAAAGGAGCCGGACATGCCGAGATGGCAGATCAGCACCGGACCGCCCAGCATATGCATGGTCAGATATTTGGCCCGCCGTCCAAGCGCCGTGATCGTCCTGCCGGTCAGCCGCTCCGAAAACCGTTCGGGGAAGGGGAACCGCAGGTCGGGCCGTCTCATCTCGACCTCGGCCAGGTGGGCACCTTCCAGGACCGGCCGCAGACCGCGCCGGACCGTTTCGACTTCGGGTAATTCAGGCATGGCCGCCAATCGAGGCATAAAAGGATATGCCGTTGCGGCCGCGCGTCAGCGCGAGATGTTCGGCAACGGTCTCGCCGATATCGGCAAATGTCGCCCTAAGCCCTATGTCGCCGCCTTTGAGGCCGGGTCCAGTGCCGATGACCGGAATGCGTTCACGCGTATGGTCGGTGCCGCGCCAGGTCGGATCGTTGCCGTGATCGGCGGTCAGGATGAGAAGGTCGCCCTGCTTCAGCTTCGCGAAGGCCTCCGGCAGTCTCCGGTCGAAAGCCTCGAGCGCGGCGGCATAACCGGCGACGTCGCGGCGATGGCCGAATTCGGTATCGAAATCGACGAAATTGGCGAAGACGAGGTCGCCGTCGGTGGCCTCGTCCATCGCGACCAGCGCCTGGTCGAACATGGCCATGTTGCCCGCGGCCTTGCGGACTTGCGAGATCCCGCGATGGGCGAAGATGTCGCCGATCTTGCCGACGGCGACGACGCGGCTGCCGCGCGCCGTCAGCCGGTCGAGCAATGTCGGCTCGGGCGGCGGCACGGCGTAGTCGTGGCGATTGTAGGTTCGCTCGAACGTGGCTGATGTCTCGCCGACGAAGGGGCGCGCGATCACCCGTCCGATCCTCAGCGGGTCGACCAGCCGGCGCACCACCTGACACAATTCATAGAGCCGCTCCAGGCCGAAATGGACCTCATGCGCGGCGATCTGCAGGACCGAATCGACCGACGTGTAGCAAATCGGCTTGCCGGTGCGGATATGTTCCTCGCCGAGCCGCTCGATGATCTCGGTACCCGGCGCATGGCAATTGCCGAGAATGCCGGGCACCTTGCCCTCGCGGATGATCGCCTCGGTCAGGTCGGCCGGGAAGGCGGGAACCGTGTCCGGGAAATAACCCCAGTCGAAGCGCACCGGCAGGCCTGCGATCTCCCAATGGCCGGAAGGCGTGTCCTTGCCGCGCGAAATCTCTTGCGCCGCGCCGTGGAAGGCATTGGCGAGCAGGTCCGTCCCGAAATGCGTAAACACCAGTCCTGTCGCGGTCTCGGCCGCCTTGCCAAGTCCCAGCGATGCCATATGGGGGACGAACAGCGGTCCCTGACGAAGCCCTTCGCGATCCGCGCGCCCTTCGGCGCAGGCTTCGGCGATGTGCGCCAGCGTGTTGGCGCCGGCATCGCCATAGCTTTCAGCGTCGGCCGCGCCGCCGATGCCGAAGGAATCCAGGACGAAGAGGAAAGCACGCGCCATCGGGTTATTTGTTGCCAGTGTGGACACCCAGACATAGGGTTCCGCGGCGGCCTTGGCAATTCGGAAACCAAACGGCAACGGCTTGGCGCGATAGTCAATTCCATGTCGCCCCAATGTGCCCGGCGGTCTTGCAACGAGATTCACACAACGATCGGGTGTTGTGACGAGGGATCCATGGACGGAACAAGAGGCGGGACGGTCCTGTCGACTGCGCTCAAGGCATGGACCGCCTTCATGGCGGTGAACGCGTTCTGGTGCGGACCGGCGTGGGCAGACTGGCGCGATGATATAGGCACATTTCGCATCGGCATCGTCGCCGAGCCCGGCGCCGGCAACACCGTTCCGGGGCTGGCGGTGTTGACGCAAGCCTTTACCAATGCGCTCGGCATGAAGATCGAGTTCGTCGTTGCCCGCGATTATGCGGCACTGATCGAGGGACAGGCCAATGCACGGATCGAATACGCCATCTATTCGGCGACCGCCTACGCCACGGCGCTGCAACGCTGCGGATGCATCGAGCCGCTCGTGGCTCCGGTCGATTCCGACGGTGTGGCCGGCATCTGCTCGGTACTGCTGACCAGGGATGGCAAACTGCGCGGCTTGGCCGATATGGAGACCCACCGGGTCGCCATATCGCCGCCGGATAGCGTCGGCGGTTCTCTTTTGCCCTTGGCGGGGTTGGCTGCCGAACACGTCGAGATCGCCGAAGATGCACGGTTTCTTGTCCATGCCCCTTCGGCGTCGGCGGCCGAAACCATGCTCGTCGACGGCGAGACCGACGCCATGTTCGGCTGGGTGAGGGCAGCGGCCGACGGCCAGCCGCAGCTGTCAGGGGGCACGCAGGCAAGGCTCGAGGCATCAGGCCTTTCGGCGTCGGCCCTCCAGGTGGTGTGGACGTCGGGTCTGCTGAGATACGGTCCCCATGCGGTGCGCAGCGATCTCGATCCGGAAGCCAAGCGTCGGCTGACCGTGTTCCTCACCAACCTCAAATCGACGACGCCGGATGTCTACGATCTTCTGGAATCGAAGCATGCCGGCGGCTTTATGCCCGTGGTTTCAAAAGATTATGCCACGGCGGAGGCCATCGTGCGCCTGGTCTCGGTCGATGGTGGGCGGCGATAAGGTCTTCAGCAGTCGCCGCAAGGAATCGTGACGCTCCTGCGGGGGCGCAGAAAATAGGTTTCGCCCATCGGGATCGTCGTTGTGAGAGATGGGGTCATTCCAAGCTTCTGCTGGCTGTCCGTCGTCCAGCCGATGATCGGCAAATAGTTGAGATTGCTCTCGACGCGGATGAGGAAGGTGCCGGCGACCCTGAGCGTTGCCGGAACCGTGGTCGCGGTGCCAGCGGTGGCTCCGACGCCGTTCACACCGTTGACCACCTTGCGCGACCACACCACCAGCACCCTCGGCGTGGCTTCGGTGGTGATCTGTATGGCCGTGATGGTGATGTTCGGCGTCGAGCGGTTGTAGGGTTGAAGGGTTACGCTGCCGATCTTCATGATGGCATCGAGGTCCGCCTTGACGATGCTCGGCTGTTGCGTCACGAGGTCGGCGACCATGCTGCCGACACGGCTGACCTTCTTGCTTGTCTCGATGGCCTGCGAAGCCTCCAAGGTCATGAAATACATGACCAGCAGGATAGGCGCGATAAGCGCGAACTCGACCGCCGCGACGCCGCGGCGATTGGACCAGAACCTGACCGATTTGGCCCAGAGCCCTGCAATTCCCAGATGTGCCCCCGCACGCATCATACTCATTGCCTTTTTTCTTGTTGGTGCTTGCGTGATAGTCTCAATTGTCGAACGGCTCGTTCTGCCAGGTCACTGAAGCGAAATGCAGGGTTTTGTTACCCCCCATCGATTGCGCCATTAGGTCGGTCATGATCGGCCATTTGTAAAAGACCCGCAGCATGTTCTTTGATTCCGCCGCACCCGCCGTGACGGTAAAGGGCACATCGGCGCCGCTGTTCGTCAGCTTGATGTCACCGCCCTGAATCCTGAAGCCGGCCAAAGCCGCGTCGGCGAACGCCGTGTACTGGCGAAGATCGACGCTCAACTGATTGGGACAATCCTGGGAAACGATGATTTCCAGCTTGTCGCAGATCATGTTCTTCAAACTATCTCCGGCGATGTCGGCGGCCCTTAACTGGCCGGTGCGCAGCCGGCGTGCGACATCGTCCGTGATGTTGGCCATCACCTCCTGGCTGGCAAACGAGATGCAGCTTTCGAGGATGGCGAACACCAGGAGTGCGAACGGCATTGCAAGCAGCGCGAACTCCAGCGCAGTGCTGCCGCGCCGGTCGCGCACGAAGCGCCTGAAAGATCTGGTGCGCTCCATCTTGTGCTGACCTGTCGAGCTGAATTCCATGCTCATGCGATGTTCCTGCCATCCCTGGACGGTGCTGACAGGTCCACTAGCGCAAACCAATTGAGGTCCGGTTTGAATGATCGTTAAAGTCGGCGCGGGCGTTTTAACCAGGCGGTAACCTGGGCCATGGCGCACTCGGTGCAGCCTATTTGCTGAGGTTCATCTCGGCTTCGGACGATTTCTCCGCCTCGCTCTTGTAGGAGCTTTCGCAATAGGGTGTGCACGACATGGTCTGGACATCCGCGCGCCGGTAAATGCGAACCGACGAGGCTGCCTGGCGGACCACGGTAACCTGTGCGTCGACGATCGGGCTGCCGTCCGGGTCGAGGACGACGAGATTGGTGACACCGAAACCCTTGCCGGTGAGCACGATCGTCGAGGCATCCTGGACGGAAGCGTCGGCAATTGCCGGGTTGCCCACGACGATCGTATCGGCGGGGCGCGACAGTTTCACGATCTTGGCCTGATTCATGGTGACCTCGATGTCGGCGCCAGCCCTGGCGGGCGTAATCAAGCTGGCGGCGACAAGAAGCGCGGCAATCAGGATTGAGGATTTCGGCACGGCCATCAAGGCGCTCCACGCAAGCGGACTGTTCAACGGAACATGAACGAGATTGGTGAACCAACGGTTAAGTCGGCTTGCCGCCGCCGGATGTAGCGGTCGGCATGGCTACCGCATGGCCCGATGCGCGCAGGGCTCGCAAGCTTCCCCAAGCCCTTGCCTTCTACGGCGTTGACCCGCGAAACGGAATATTTGCCAGCGCTTAGTGTGGAGTTAACCACGCACTCGGTTCGAGCCGGGAAAGGAATCGGTAAGGCTGTTTATTAAGCCGATTGAAAGAGCTTCTCCCTAGATTGCCAGCATCCGATCAACCATCACAGAAGTTGACGGAAGTGCTGTAACACGTGGAGTAGGAGCTCTCGAATGTCTAATCTCATCGCACGTTTCGTGAAGGACGAATCCGGCGCGACCGCTATCGAATATGGTCTGATCGCCGCTCTCATCGCGCTCGCCATCATCACCGGCGCCGGCGCACTCGGCAATGCAATCAATGCTAAGTTTACCACTATCGGTACCGCGATGAACACCGCAGGCAGCGGCAGCTAATCTGTCGTATTGCTAAACACTCGGACTGCATTCTGAACAAGGGCCGCCGCGTTGCGGCCCTTGTTCTATGCCGCTGCCAATACCAGTCTTCTTTTCGTTCGGGCCTCATCAATCGTTAATCGAACATGCCTAGATTGAGCCCCGTGGAATCCGACAATAGGCATAGCCCCGATGCTTGAAGCCCTGATCTTCGTCGTCTTTCCGTTCTGCATGCTGTTTGCAGCGATCTCCGACATGCTGTCGATGACGATCGCCAATCGCGTGCCGGTGCTGCTTGTCGCCGTCTTCGCGCTGGTGGCGCCGCTGACGGGCATGGAATGGGCGGCTTACGGCTGGCATTTCGCCGCCGGCGCCATTGTCCTGGCCGTGACATTCGGTCTTTTCGCCTTGGGTGGCATGGGCGGTGGCGACGCCAAGCTGCTGGCCGCCACGGCCGTGTGGATGGGGCTCAACGTCCATCTCGTCGAATATCTTGTCGCTTCGACAATCATCGGCGGCCTTCTGACAATCGCGATCCTGTTTTACCGGAAATCGCCTCTGGCGATGTTCACCGGACGCAATCCATTCCTGCGTCATTTTGCGGAAGAATCAGCCGGTGTTCCCTACGGGATCGCGCTCGGCCTGGGTGGCCTGCTGACCTATCCCGATTCCCCCTTGATGGTGTGGGCGCTGGCAAGGCTGGCGAGCTGAATTCATTAAATTTTCGTCGGCCGATATGCCTTGCACGCCGGCTTTGCGGAGCGGCGGCCCAGCATTTCCGCGCCTCACGGCGTAATCTTTTCTAATTTATATAAACCTTAAATTAATCACGATCGTAAGCATTGCATTAACCTTGTTTTGACGATTGCCGCTGCAAAGTCCGGCTTGGCTAGGTTGGTTTGCCAAGGGCGAGGGTTCGGACAGATGCCAGCATCCCGATTGATTATTCTGAGCGTGGCGGTGGCCGCGGCGGGCGGTGCTGGCTATGTCGCGAAAAACATGGTCGCTCCGCCGCCTCAGGTCGTCGTCGATTCTGGCCCCCAGGCCCCCGCGGTGGCCCTGCAGGACGTGCTTGTGCTCTCGGGCGATGTCGCAATGGGCAACGCGCTCGAGAACAACATAGGCTGGCAATCCTGGCCTGCTGACGGCATCAACGCGAATTTCATCACCAAGGCCACAGCCCCCGATGCCCTGGAGAAGCTGAAAGGGTCGATTGCCCGTGTGCCGATGTATGCCGGCGAGCCCGTGCGGCGCTCCAAGCTGATCGGCGAGGGACAAAGCTTCATGTCGTCCATCCTGCCGTCCGGCATGCGGGCGGTCGCAACGACAATATCGGCGGACACTTCGGCCGGCGGCTTCATCCTTCCCAACGATTTCGTCGACGTCATCATGACCCGCAGGGCCGATGCCAACACCGGGGCCGGATTCAGCACCGAGACCATCCTGAAGAATATCCGCGTCCTGGCAATCGACCAGACCATCCAGGAAGACGAGGAAGGCAAGAAGACCAGGGTGGGCCAGACCGCCACGCTGGAGCTGACACCCAAACAGGCGGAGATCATCACCGTCGCCCAACAGATGGCGGATCGCCTGACGCTGGCGCTGCGGGCGATCACGGACACCCAGGAAAAGAATGTGGACGAGGCCGACTATCTCGTTTCCGGCAATGGCCGCCGGGGAACGGTGAGGCTGATCAAGTCGGGCGAAGTCTCCGAAGTAGGGGCAAGGAAATGAGGCTAAGCGCTAAACTGCCGGCAATCGTGGCCATGGCACTCGGCCTTTTGCTCGTCGGAGCGAATGTGCAGGGCGTCGAGGCGAAGAGCACTAAGGTGTCGGCCACGACAGCCACCCAGCGCGTCAAGCTTGGCCTCAACAAATCGGTGGTTATAGACCTGCCGAGCGATGCCTACGACATTCTTGTCGCCAATCCCTCCGTTGCCGATGCGGTGACCCGCACCGCAAGGCGTATCTACCTCTTCGGCAAGGCGGTCGGCGAAACCAACATCTTCGTCTTTGGGCCGAACGGCGAACAGATCGCCAGCCTGGACCTGGCCATCGAGCGCGACGTCGCCGGCCTGGAGGACTATATCAGGCGCTTCATTCCGACCTCGGCCGTCAAGGTGGAACTGCTCAACGACAACGTGGTTCTGACCGGCACCGTGGATACTCCCTTGGATGCTAAGCGCGCCGAACAGCTGGCAAATATGTTTGTATCCGGCGGTGAAGCAACGACGGGACAATATTCGCAGACCGCTGCCGGCGGCTCGGCCCAGAGCGGTGTCGACATCAACAACCCGGACCAGGAGCGCCGCGTCAGCCAAATCGTCAATCTGCTGCAGATCATCGGAGACGATCAGGTCACGCTGAAGGTGACGGTGGCCGAAGTCAGCCGCTCCGTGATGAAGCAGCTCGGTGTCAATATGGTCGGCAGCGGCGGCAGCAACGGCATCAGCTATGGCGCGCTCAGTGACCCTTTCACTGGTCTCGGAAAGCCGTTGTCGAACGCTGGCCTAAGCATCGGCTCCTCCGCACTCCAGGCATATATAAACGCCATGGAGCAGTCGGGGGTCATGAAGACGTTGGCCGAACCGACCCTGACCGCCGTATCTGGTGAGAAGGCGACGTTCAAGGTGGGTGGCGAATACAACATGGTGACCAACGTCTCCGCGAATGTATCGCAAGACAACCAGACCGGCTTGAAGACCTATTCCGTCGATAAGATCGAGTACGGAATCGGATTGGAATTTCAGCCGGTGGTTTTATCGCCCGGCCGGATAAGCCTGAAAGTCAGGACCTCGGTTTCCGAGCCGACAACCGAGGGGTCCGTCTCGGCATCCACGGACAACCAAAGTATCGGCATGAATGCCCTGTCACTGCGCAAGCGCCTTGCCGATACGACCGTCGAACTGCCCTCGGGCGGCTCCATGATGATCGCCGGCCTGGTTCGCGACGATGTCAGGCAAGCCGTCAACGGCTTGCCTGGACTGACAAAGATTCCCGTGCTCGGCGCGCTCTTCCGCAGCAGGGATTTCGTGCGCAACGAAACCGAGCTCGTCATCATCATCACGCCCTATCTGGTGAAACCCGTGGCACGCAACGATCTCGCCAAGCCGGACGACAATTTCAACCCTCCGAGCGACGGGGCGGGCATGTTCCTTGGGCGTGTCAATCGCGTCTACGGCACCATGCAGACCGACAGGCCCAATGGCCGCTATCACGGCGTTGTCGGCTTCATCTACAAGTGAACGGGAAAGCAGACATGTCTCAGTCAGCATTGAAGGCAAGGACCATGGCGATGCGCTCCGGCCGTTCTCGGATAAGCCTGCGGGTCCTTCCGATCATGGCGGTGGCGGTATCGGCTCTGCTGGCCGGTTGTGCCCACCGCGACAGCATTACCGTCGGCGCCATCCCCGACGACTATCGCACCAATCATCCAATCGTCATCGCGGAGAAGAACCAGAAGATCGATCTTCCTGTCGGCGCCGGCGACCGCGGCATGACCGGCTCGCAGCGCGACACGCTCCTGGGTTTCCTCGACGGCTATGACAAGAGTGCCGCTCCGGCATTGACGATCCAGATTCCAAGCGGATCGGCCAACGAAGTCGCCGCGACGGCGGCTGGCCGCGATTTCGCCCGGCTCGCGGTCGCCGCCGGCATCAAACGCGACCGGGTCGTCGTGGTCTCCTATCAGGCTGGATCGAGCGAGGCATCAGCCCCGGTTCGCGTCTCCTACATCGCGGTGAGGGCACAGACTGACAAATGCGGACGTTGGCCCGCCGACCTGGTGGAAACGTCGGAGAACAGGCACTACGCCGATTTCGGCTGCTCCTATCAGAACAATCTTGCCGCCCAGATGGCCAATCCAGGCGATCTTCTCGGGCCGCGCAAGTCTACCACTATTGATGCGGCAAATCGCAGCAAAGCCATCGGTGTCTACCAAGACAGGGGCATTTCGGATGAATTACTCGGCAACTCGGAAGTGACTTACTAAGCCGCCCTCGGAAAGAAGCGACGCCACGACCAGGCAACGGAAAGAGCATGACCATGAGCAACCTTGCCTATGACGCCACCGTGGAGGGCGGTGACACCTCGCCGCAGGACGTTGCCGCGATGCAGGCGTTGCGGCCGGTTCCGCGTATTTCGATCCAGGCATTCTGCGAGACGGAGGGCGTTGCCAATCCGGTCCAGCGCGCCGGCGAGGACCGCCGCATGACCAAGGCGCACCTCAAGGTCCATATGGGCGGCGTTCCCACCGCCATCGAGTTCTACCAGTCGGCGCCGACACCGAACCTGATCCTGCTGGAATCGCGCAGCGAACCCAAGCAACTGCTGGAGCAACTCGCCCAGCTCTCGGAATACTGCGATCCATCCTCGAAAGTGGTGGTGATCGGTCACTACAATGATGTTGGCCTCTATCGCGA
This sequence comes from Mesorhizobium sp. B2-3-13, assembly GCF_006442195.1. Lineage (NCBI taxonomy): Bacteria > Pseudomonadati > Pseudomonadota > Alphaproteobacteria > Hyphomicrobiales > Phyllobacteriaceae > Mesorhizobium > Mesorhizobium sp. B2-3-13. The sequence goes on along the minus strand of NZ_VFVQ01000014.1, from coordinate 84,479 downwards.
ACTCATCCGTTCCGGCATCTCCGAATATGTCATCGCGCCGGTGTCGATGGCCGACGTCGTCAGCGTCGTGTCGTCGATCTTCGTCGATCCGGAAGCTGAACCGCTTGGCCGCTCGGTCGCCTTCGTCGGCGCCAAGGGCGGCGTCGGCTCTTCCACGATCGCCCACAATGTTGCCTGGGCAATGTCCTCCCTGTTCAAATCCGAGGTCGTTGTCGCTGACCTCGATCTCGCCTTCGGCACCGCCAACATCAATTTCGATCAGGATCCTGCCCAGGGCATCGCCGAGGCCGTGTTCTCGCCCGAGCGTATCGACGAAGTCTATCTCGACCGGCTGCTGACCCAATGCGCCGAGCATCTGTCGCTACTCGCGGCGCCCTCGACGCTGGAACGCGTCTACGACTTCGATCCCGATGCCTTCGCGCAGCTTGTCGATACCGCGCAGCGCAGCGTGCCGATCCTTGTGCTCGACGTTCCCCATGTCTGGACGGGATGGGCCAAGAACACGCTGGTCAAGGCCGACGAGGTCGTCATCACCGCAACGCCGGAACTGGCCAATCTGCGCAACACCAAGAACCTGGTCGACATGTTGAAGCGGCTTCGCCCGAACGACCCGCCGCCGAAATTGATCATCAACCAGGCCGGCGTGCCGAAGCGGCCGGAGATATCGTCATCCGATTTCGCCGAGCCGCTCGGCCTGACACCGATGTCGGTCATCGGCTTTGATCCCTTGCTGTTCGGCAATGCAGCAAACAACGGACGCATGCTGGGCGAGATGGATGCCAAGAACCCGGTTGTGGCCACCATCAACGAGATTGCTCATGTGCTGACCGGCCGCAGCGAAATCAGAGCGAAAAAGAAGGCTGGCCTGGGCAGTCTGCTCGGCAAGCTCTCGCGCAACAAGAAGTGACGCAATGGGGTCGGTAGTCGGTCATGTTCGGTAAAAGAGGCAACGACGACGGCAATCGGTTCACGCCGGAATTTCGCCAGCCGGCACCGGTCGCGCCGGCCGCCGCGGTCTCGGCGGACACCGCGGTTATTGCCCGGCCCGCGGCCACGCCTCAGCCGAGCGCGCCTGTCGCGCCACCGGCCAGGCGCGCGGTCGAGGCGCCGCCGATGGCGCCGGAACCGAGGAGAGGCCGCGAAAAGAGCGAAACCTACTACGATACCAAGAGCCAGGTTTTCTCGGCCCTCATCGATACGATCGACCTGTCGCAACTCGCCAAGCTCGATCCCGAAAGCGCCCGCGAGGAAATCCGCGACATCGTCAACGATATCATCGCGATCAAGAACTTCGCGATGTCGATCGCTGAGCAGGAAGAACTGCTCGAGGACATCTGCAATGACGTGCTCGGCTATGGGCCGCTCGAGCCGTTGCTCGCGCGCGACGACATCGCCGACATCATGGTCAACGGGTCCAAGAACGTCTACATCGAAGTCAACGGCAAGGTCGAACAGACCAACATCCGCTTCCGCGACAACCAGCAGCTGCTCAACATCTGCCAGCGAATCGTCAGCCAGGTCGGCCGCCGCGTCGACGAATCCAGCCCGATCTGCGACGCCCGTCTTCCCGACGGGTCGCGCGTCAACGTCATTGCGCCGCCGCTGGCCATCGACGGCACCGCGCTCACCATCCGCAAATTCAAGAAAGACAAGCTGACGCTCGACCAACTGGTCAAGTTCGGCGCCATCTCTCCGCAAGGGGCCGAAGTTCTCAAGATCATCGGTCGTGTCCGTTGCAACATCGTCATCTCGGGCGGCACCGGCTCCGGCAAGACGACATTGCTCAACTGCCTGACCAACTACATCGACCGTGATGAGCGCGTCATCACCTGCGAGGACTCGGCCGAACTGCAACTGCAGCAGCCGCATGTCGTGCGCCTGGAAACGCGTCCGCCCAACCTTGAGGGCGAGGGCGAGGTGACGATGCGCGACCTGGTCAAGAACTGCCTGCGCATGCGGCCCGAACGCATCATCGTCGGCGAAGTGCGCGGACCCGAGGTCTTCGACCTCCTGCAGGCGATGAATACCGGCCATGACGGCTCGATGGGAACGATCCACTCCAACAGCCCGCGCGAATGCCTGAACCGTATCGAGTCCATGATCGCCATGGGCGGCTATTCGCTGCCGCAGAAAACCGTGCGCGAAATCGTCGTCGGTTCCATCGACGTGATCATCCAGGCGGCGCGCCTGCGCGATGGATCGCGCCGCATCACCCACATCACCGAAGTAATCGGGATGGAGGGCGACGTCATCATCACGCAGGATATTGTCCTCTATAACATCAAGGGCGAGGACGCCAACGGCAGGCTGTTGGGTGAACACGTCTCGACCGGCATCGGCCGCCCCCATTTCTGGGAGCGGGCCCGATACTATGGCGAGGAGCAGCGTCTCGCCACAGCGCTCGAGGCTATGGAGAAACGTGCTGACTGACGCATCCGCGGGCGTGAAGGTTCTGGTCGATGTTTGGAATTGACGGCACCGTATTGGCGTTTGTCGTGCTCGCCGGCTTCAGCGCCGGCGCGGTCGCCTATGCATTCCTGTTCACCCAGATTAGCAATGAGAAACAGGCCGGAAAGCGGCTTGAAACGATCAAGGCCGCCGAGACGGACCGTTCTGTTGTCAAGGCGACCCGTGACCGCGCGGCGGACGCCGCCAAGCGCCGCAAATCGGTGCAGGATTCACTGAAGGAACTCGACGAGAAGCAGAAGACCAAGGACACCGCCGTCAAGAAGCCGCCGCTGAAAGCCCAGCTTCGCCAGGCTGGGATGAAGGTGCCGATCGAGCGTTTCTATATCTATTCGGCCATATTCGGCCTCGCGCTGACAATCGTCGCGTTCATGGCCGGAGCGCCGATGATTGTCTTGCCCGGTGTGCTGCTCGCCGGAGCGCTCGGCCTGCCGCGTTGGTTCGTCTCCTTTCGTCGTACCCGCCGCGTCAAGGCATTCCTCAACGAATTTCCAAACGCGCTCGACATCATCGTGCGGGCGGTCAAGTCCGGCCTGCCGCTGAACGACGCCATACGCCTGATCGCCAATGAATCGCCTGAACCCGTGAAGGCCGAGTTTCGCCGGATAGTCGATTCGCAGCAGATGGGCCTGTCGATCCCCGACGCGACCTTGCGCATGCCCGAAACCATGCCGTGCACCGAGGCGAGTTTCTTCGGCATCGTCATCCAGATACAGTCGCAGGCCGGTGGCAATCTCTCCGAGGCGCTGGGTAACCTTTCGCGCGTGTTGCGCGACCGCAAGAAGATGAAGGCCAAGGTCGCGGCACTGTCGATGGAGGCGAAAGCATCCGCCGCCATCATCGGTGCCTTGCCTTTCATCGTCGCCTTTCTCGTCTATCTCTCCAGTCCCAACTATCTGATGCCGCTGTTCACGACCAGCGTCGGCCATTTGATACTCGGTTTCGCCGCCGTCTGGATGTCGATCGGCATCTTCGTGATGCGCAAGATGATGAACTTTGAAGTCTAGGGCCGCGGCATGACCGAACAAGCCATCAAATCACTGACGGATCCCAGCTTCCTGATTGCGCTGCTGGTCGCTATCGCCGTGTTCGCAACTGTCTTTACGCTGCTCCCGGCGCTTGGCGGAAACCAGCTCAAGGCGCGCATGAAATCGGTCGCGCTGGAGCGTGATGAGCTTCGCGCCAAGCAGCGCGCGCGGCTTGCGACCGAGGCCGATCGCCGCCGCAAGGGTCTGCGCGAGCAACAGTCGGTCGGCATGCGCAACATTGTCGACCGGCTCGATCTGCGGCGTGCGTTGGCCGACGAGGCCACCTTGCAAAAGCTCAAGGTTGCCGGCTTTCGCGGGCAGAATCCGCTAACGCGTTTTCTGTTCTTCCGCCTGGTGCTTCCTTTTGTCGGCTTCGCGCTCGGTCTGGTCTATATTTTCGTGCTCGGAGGATTGCCCGACAAGCCATTGGTGGTCCGGCTGTTCGTTTGCGTCCTGGTTGCCTATGGCGGCTTCTACGCGCCGGTCCTCTACGTCAACAATCGCGCGACCAAGCGCAAGCAGTCGATCCAGATGGCGTGGCCGGATGCGCTCGACCTGATGCTCATCTGCGTGGAGTCTGGCATGTCGGTGGAAGCCGCGCTGCGCAAGGTCGCCGACGAGATCGGCGCGCAGTCCGTGGCCCTGGCGGAAGAATTCATCCTGACCAACGCCGAACTCTCCTATCTGCAGGAGCGCAAGCAGGCTTACGAGAACCTGGCCAGCCGCACGGGGCTGGAATCGGTCAAGTCTGTGTCGCAGGCGCTTGTCCAGGCCGAACGCTACGGTACGCCGGTAGCGCACGCGCTGCGCGTGCTCGCCGCCGAAAGCCGCGACATGCGCATGAACGCCGCCGAGAAAAAGGCGGCCGCCCTGCCGCCCAAACTCACCGTGCCGATGATCTTGTTTTTCCTGCCGGTGCTGTTCGCCATCATCCTGGGGCCGGCGGGCATCCAGGTCAGCCAGCGCGGTATATTCGGCGATCATCCCGGGGCGGCCGCGTCGACCAGCCAGTAGCCAACGCAGAATCCGCCTGCGAAAACAAAAAGCCGCGCTGTAATCGAGCGCGGCTTTTACGATTTGCGGTAAGCTCGCGGCGATCAGTTGGTGGCGGTTTTCGCCGGTTTCGCCTTGTCCTGGTCCTTGAGCTGGCTCCAGGCGTTCTGCTGGGCCAGCATTTGCCTGAGATAGGCGACGTTGGCCTGTGCCTGTTCGGGGGAAAGTTCTTGCGAGGCGATCTTCTCGGCTTCGTCGAAACGGCCCTGCAGGCCGACGACGAGCGCCAGGTTCTGGCGCACCCGGCTGTCGGCGTTCGACTGCTGGGCGGCCGACCGCATATAGGTCTCGGCGGTGCGCAGATCCCCTTCCAGCACATAGGACATGCCGAGATTGGAAAGGATCGAGGGCTCGTTCGGCTTGAGTTCGAGGGCTTTGCGGTAGAGTTGGCGCGCCTCGTCCTTCTGGCCGGTCTGATCGAGGATGGCCGCCTCCGCCGACACCAGCCTCCAGTCGGGATATTCGGGCGTCTGTGCGCGGCGCACCGCATCGAGCGCCGCCTCGAACTGGCCGTTGGCGGCCAGCGCCTTGCCATAGGCGGCGAGTACGTCGCGGTCCTTGGGATAGGCGATCGCCAGCTTGCGCATCACGGCAAGCGACTGGTCGGCATCCCCATCCATCTGCAGCGCCGCCGCGAAATTGGTGGCGATTCGCTTGTCGGTGGGGTTCCTCGCATAGGACTGGCCAAGAGCGGCACTGGCGTTGTGCAATTCTCCCGCCGACATCGTCTCCAGCGGCTTGCCGCTGGTGCGTCCGATGGAGCCGGTGGTGAGCTTGTCGGTTGCGCATCCCGCGACACCTGCCGCGAGCGCCAGCATGAATGCCGTGGTGATGAGCCGCTTTCCCCGGATGTTTATCGTGCGGTTGGTCGGCATCGGCACCCTGGGCCTCCATTCATGCGCGTGGCCATTGCGTGGCCATCTTCCCTCCAGCAGAAATATTCTGTTAACCCTAACGGAGGGTTAAGAAACGCCGACTCGGGCGAGTTCGGCAGGAGAAACGTCTGATGTCCGTGGAACTGGTCGAGAACAAGCTGAAGAACCCGCTGCCGATCCATCTGGTCGCCAGGGACGGGCTGGACGCGGCCGGTCTGTCGCCATCTATTGTCGCTTGGGCCAAGGCAAACGGTTTTTCCGGCGAGGCCGGCAGGACGCTGGTCGTGCCGGGCGAGAACGGAGTGCTCGGCGGCGCCGTGTTCGGTCTTGGCGACGGTGAGGGCGCGCTCGGTCTGGGCGCGCTGTCGAAAACCCTGCCGGAAGGCGACTGGCACTTCGCCTCGGTGCCGGCCGAGCCTGAACTCGCGGCGGTCGCGCTGGCGCTCGGCGGCTATGTCTTTACCCGCTACGGCAAGAAGCCGGGCAAGGCGCTGCGCTTCGAATTGCCGGCCGGCGTCAATGCGCAGCGCGTTCGCCGCATCGCCGACGGCGTTTTCCTGACGCGTGACCTCGTCAACACACCGACCAACGATATGGGGCCGGACGATCTGGAGAGGGCAGTGCGGGTCCTGGCTGGGACCCACAAGGCCGAAGTCTCCGCCATCAAGGGCGACGACCTGCTCACACAGAATTTCCCTATGATCCACGCCGTCGGTCGTGCGTCGTCCGATGCGCCGCGCCTGATCGACATGACATGGGGGCAGCAAGGCGCGCCGAAGGTGACTTTGGTTGGCAAGGGTGTCTGCTTCGATACGGGCGGCCTCGATATCAAGCCTTCTTCGGGCATGCTCCTGATGAAGAAGGACATGGGCGGCGCGGCCAATGTGCTGGGCCTGGCTTCGATGATCATGGCTGCCGGGCTCAACGTACGGCTGCGGGTGCTGATCCCCGCGGTCGAGAATTCGATTGCCGGCAATGCCTTCCGCCCCGGTGACGTGCTGGCGAGCCGCAAGGGCATATCAGTCGAGATCGGAAATACGGACGCGGAAGGGAGGCTGGTGCTGGGCGATGCGCTGGCGCTTGCCGACGAAGAGGAGCCGCAGCTCCTGGTCGACATGGCGACCCTGACCGGAGCAGCCCGCGTTGCGCTGGGTCCCGACCTGCCGCCCTTCTACACCGATGACGGGGCGTTTGCCGCGGAGCTGGCGGCCGCCTCCATCGCGGTCGAGGACCCGCTGTGGCGCATGCCGCTGTGGCGGCCCTACGACGCGAAACTGTCGTCGAAGATCGCCGACATCAACAACGTCACCACGGACGGTTTCGCCGGGTCGATCACGGCGGCGCTGTTCCTCAAGCGCTTTGTCGAGAAGACGGCAAGCTGGGCCCACTTCGACATCTTCGCCTGGAACCCCGCCGATCGCCCCTACGGCCCTGCCGGTGGCGAGGCGCAAGGCATCCGGGCGTTGGAGCGGATCATGTCGACGCGCTATGGCTGATGCGCAAGCAGGGCCGGCAAATTGCAGAAACTGAAACGGAACCGAAACAATTTGCCGTCATGCTGGCGCGATGTCGATTGCGATGCGCCCGAGCCAAGCCTTGCGACTGTGGCAGCAAGTGATGCTGTCGCAGGTGCGCGAGGATGCGCCTGATCTCACCATGCGGCAGACGGCAATTCTGTTCACCATCTATCTCGATCCGCCGCCGCATACGGTGCGCGGTCTTGCCGCCCGCCTCAACGTCACCAAGCCGGTCATCACGCGCGCCCTCGACACGATGGGCGCGCTGAAGCTGGTGTCGCGTCATCGCGACGAGCTCGACAAGCGCAACGTCCTGATCAAGCGCACTGTCGAAGGCGCGCTCTTTGTCGAGCGCTTCGGCGATGGTATCATTGCCAAGGCCCACGACCTGCCGATCTGAACAATTTTCCTATCTAACTGGATTGCCGATTTGACCGCCCACGACCCCCGCCTGCACGCCTTCCGCTCCGATCTCGCCGATGCCAGGTTGAAAGGAGAGGTCGCTGCCGACCGTTTCGTAGCGGGCCGGCCGGCGCGGATTTCGGTCCCGGTGGCCGATATCCGCAAGGCGCCGGCGCTGGATTCGGGCGTCAACACGCAAGCTCTGTTCGGCGACGATGTCCTGGTTTTCGAGAATAGAGAGGGCTGGGCCTGGATCCAGGCCGAGCGAGACGGCTATGTCGGCTATGTCGCCGACGCCATGCTGGGCGAGCGGGACCATGCGCCCACCCACATCATCTCGGTGCCGCGCACGTTCCTATATCCCGGTCCCGATCTGCGCTTTCCGATTGCCGGGCAATTGTCGATGGGATCGACGGTAACCGTGACGGGTGCCGCCGAAACGCGCGGCACGCACTATGCACTGCTGCCCTCCGGTGAAGCCTTGATCGCTGGCCATCTGCAGCCGATCGGCGAAGTGGCCGGCGACTATGTGTCCGTGGCCGAGACGTTTCTCGGCACGCCCTATCTCTGGGGCGGTGTTTCCGGCTTCGGCATCGATTGCTCCGGCCTGGTGCAACTGGCAATGCGCATGGCCGGCAGGGAGGTGCTGCGCGATTCCGACATGCAGGCCAATTCGGTCGGCGAGCCGCTTCAGCCCGGCCCCGATTATACGGGGCTGCGACGTGGTGACCTTGTGTTCTGGAAAGGCCATGTCGCCATCATGACCGGCGCCGAGACCATGATCCACGCCAACGGCCACACCATGCTGGCGTCGCGCGAAGGGCTGAAGGAAGCCATCGCCCGCATCGGTTATCTCTATGGCGCGCCGACAGGGTTCCGGCGGCCGTAAGGCTTTCGATCCCCTTTTGTTCCGATTCTGCTTGGCGATTGCGCGCCGCCGCGCTACCTCTGGCGGGTGACCGAGCTGCCGCGCCTCGCAGACCAGAATGCCGCCGTCGTCTTGCCCGAGCCATTTGTAGAATGGTTCGGCGAGAAAGGCTGGTCGCCGCGCGCGCATCAGATCGAACTCCTGGCGAAGGCCCAAGCCGGGCAATCTGTGCTGTTGATCGCGCCGACCGGCGCCGGCAAGACGCTGGCCGGCTTCCTGCCGTCGCTGACCGAACTGGCCGTCAGGCCGAGGCGAAAACCAGGCCAGGCGCGGCGCGGTATCCACACGCTGTATATCTCGCCGCTGAAGGCATTGGCCGTCGACATCGAGCGCAATCTCGGCAAGCCGGTCGAGGAGATCGGTCTGCCCGTCACCATCGAAACGCGCACCGGCGACACCCCCGCCCACAAGCGCCAGCGCCAGAAGCTTGCGCCGCCCGATATCCTGCTCACCACGCCGGAGCAACTGGCGCTGCTGATCGCGGCAGGCGATGCGAGGCGCTTCTTCGAGGATCTGCGCTATGTCGTGCTCGACGAATTGCATTCGCTGGTGACGTCCAAGCGCGGCCATCTGCTGGCGCTTGGGCTGGCGCGGCTGCGCAGCTTTGTCCCTGGCCTGCAGACGATCGGGCTGTCGGCGACGGTGGCCGAGCCGGGCGAATTGCGGCGCTGGCTGGTCAGCCAGAACCCGCGGGGTGATATGGCGGAATTGATCACTGTGACGGGCGGTGCGAAGCCCGAAATCTCGATCCTCGATTCCGAGGAGCGCGTGCCGTGGGCGGGGCACTCGGCGCGCTACGCCACGCCGGAAATCTACCGCGAGATCAAGCGCCACAAGACGACCCTGCTGTTCGTCAACACACGCAGCCAGGCGGAGCTGCTTTTCCAGGAGTTGTGGCGCGTCAACGAGGACACGTTGCCGATCGCGCTGCATCACGGATCGCTTGACGTCGCCCAGCGGCGGCGCGTCGAGAAGGCGATGGGCGAGAACGCGCTGCGCGCCATCGTCGCCACATCGACGCTCGATCTCGGCATCGACTGGGGCGATGTCGATCTGGTCGTGCATGTCGGTGCTCCGAAGGGCGCCAGCCGGTTGGCACAGCGCATCGGCCGTGCCAACCACCGCATGGATGAGCCGTCCAAGGCGATTTTGATCCCCGCCAACCGTTTCGAGGTGCTGGAGTGCCGGGCCGCACTCGATGCCAATTATCTCGGCGCGCAGGATACGCCGCCGCTGGTCGATGGCGGGCTCGACGTGCTGGCGCAGCATGTGCTCGGCTGCGCTTGCGGCGCACCGTTCCGCGCCGATGACCTGTATGAAGAGGTGCGAACGGCGGCACCCTATTCAGGCCTCGATCGTCCGAGATTTGACCGCGTCATCGATTTCGTCGCCACCGGCGGCTATGCGCTGAAGAATTATGAGCGCTACGCCCGCATCCGCCTGAACAAGGATGGACTGTGGCGCGTATCCAATCCGCGCGTTGCCCAGCAATACAGGCTGAATGTCGGCACCATCATCGAGGTGCCCGCGCTCAACGTGCGTTACGTCAAGGCCGGCAGCAAAGGCTCGGCGTCGCACGGCGGCCGCGTGCTCGGCAAGATCGAGGAGGCGTTCCTCGAAACCTTGACGCATGGCGATACCTTCATGTTCGCCGGCAAGGTACTGCGCTTCGAAGGTATCCGCGAGAATGAATGCTTCGTCTCGAACGCGCCCGGCAGCGACGCCAAGGTACCCTATTATGGCGGCGGCAAGTTCCCGCTCTCGACCTATCTGGCCGAGCAGGTCCGCATCATGCTGGACGATCCGCAGCGCTGGAAGAAGCTGCCGGAGCAAGTGGCCGACTGGCTGCGGTTCCAGTCGGACAAATCGATGCTGCCCAAGCGCGACGATTTGCTGATCGAGACCTTTCCGCGCGGCAACCGCCACTATCTGGTCGCCTATCCCTTCGAGGGCAGGCTGGCGCACCAGACGCTTGGCATGCTGCTCACCCGTCGCCTCGACAGGGCGGGCGCCAGGCCGCTCGGCTTTGTCGCCACCGACTATGCGCTCGCTATATGGTCGCTGGGCGACATGGGCGCCATGTTCAAAGCCAGGAAACCTTCACTGAGCGCGCTTTTCGATCAGGACATGCTGGGCGACGACCTGGAAGCCTGGCTGGCCGACAGCTGGCTTCTCAAGCGCACTTTCCGCAATTGCGCGCTGATCTCGGGCCTGATCGAAAAACGCCACCCGGGCCAGGAGAAAAGCGGCAGGCAGGTCACCGTGTCGACCGACCTGATCTACGACGTGCTGCGCAGCCATGAGCCGGACCACATCCTGCTTCAGGCGACCCGTGCCGACGCGGCGACCGGCCTGCTCGATGTCAGCAGACTTGCCGACATGCTCTCGCGCATCCAGGGTAGAATCATGCATAAGGCGCTCGAGCAGATTTCGCCGCTGGCCGTGCCGATCATGCTTGAGATCGGCAAGATGCCGGTGAACGGCGAGGCCGATGAAACGCTGCTGATGGATGCGGCGACGCTGGTCGAAGAGGCCATGGGGCCTGGGATGGTTGACGAATGAACTTTTCGCTGGCGCGCGCATCGCTGATCGCCGAGGCCGACCTTGTCGGCATCGCGGGTGAGCGCGCGGTCTGCGATCCGCGCGGCGTGCTCTATTTTCCCGAGCTCAGGCTGCTGACAGTATCGGACCTGCATCTGGAAAAGGGGTCGTCGCTGGCAAGGCGCGGCACGCTGATCCCGCCCTACGATACCGGCGCGACCCTGCTGCGGCTGCAGGCCGTCATATCGGATTACCAGCCGTCGATCGTCATCAGCCTGGGTGACTCCTTTCACGACGGCGGCGGCGCCAAACGCATGCATCAAAGTTTTCGCGAACGGCTGGAAGCGCTGATAGCAGGCCGCGACTGGTTCTGGGTCGCCGGCAATCACGATCCGGAAGCGCCCGCCGACCTGCCCGGCGAAACCGTGCGGGAACTGGCCATAGGCTCGCTGCTGTTCCGGCACGAGCCATCGAAGGTGCGGGTCGAGGGCGAAATATCCGGCCACCTCCACCCCTGCGCCCGTATTGTGCAGCAAGGCCGCTCGGTGCGCAGGCGCTGCTTTGCCGGCGATGGCGGCCGCATGATCATGCCTGCCTTCGGTGCCTATACCGGTTCGCTCAATGTGCTCGACCGCGCCTATGCCGGCCTGTTTCGCCTGGAGACGCTGATGGCCTATATGCTTGGCACTGAGCGCATCTTCGCGATTTCAGGCTCGATGCTGAGGCCGGGCTGAGATCTATCGCCCGTAGTAGAGCATGACCGTGTGCTTGGCCTCGGCGAAGAACAGCCAGCGCTCGACCAGCATGCCGGCGAACTGGACAATCGCGGCCAGCGCCGAGAACGCCGTCGCGAAGGGCCAAGGCAGCGCGAAGGTGACGATCAGCAGCAGGATGGGCAAAGCGAAGGCCAGTATTTGCGTGATCCGGCGCAGCTTCGCGCTGTGCTTGCGCGCGACGCGAAAGCCCATTTCCTTGAGCAGGTAGTTTTCTTCCGTATGCGGCCATTCCAGGGATTGCACCGTGCCACCGGTCAGCCCCGTCGCGGTGTTGGCATTGGTCGGGATTTCAAGCCGGTCGTTGTGGCGCCAGGTCGCCAGCTTCCAACCCCAGCCGAGCAAGGTGAGCAGCGCGGAAGCCGTCAGAAGCATTTTCGAGTCGAGAGAAAATGCTTGCAGCACAGCGTTCAGAAGCACGCTGCCGCTCATCGCCGAGTAGATGAGATAGCCGGGCAAGGTGTAGGGGCTGTGCCACTGGGCGATGGGTTTCAGCGAGGCATAGATCATGCCGGTCATGCAGACCGTGACAATGGCGCCAATGGTCGCCAGAGCGCCTGCGGCCGCCACCCAGCCATCGAGGCGGCCAAGGAAGATCCAGCCCATGCCGAAAAGGCCTGCGGGAATGAAGGTGGTGACCGAAGCGACGCCTTCGCGCGACAGCCATGAACTGCGCCATTGCGAGAACGCCCGCCAGGCACGTTCGGGCCTGCCGAGATGACCGGTCGATGACAACAGGCCGGCGGCGATCAGGCCGAGCGCCAGTCCCATGCCGACGAAGCCCGGCCAGAAATCGGGTGCGATGAAGCCGAGCGGACCGAGCACGCCGAGCAGCGCGAGCAGCCCATAGCCGGCACCCGTGGCGGTGGTGAAGAAGACGACCGAAAAAGCTGGATGCATGGATGGTCAGCTTGAAAGCATGCGGTCGACCCAGCCAAGGAAACCGCCCTCGGCCCGTACCGGCTCCAGCGCGGGAGCGGCCACCGATGCGGCGCGTTGTGTGTGAGCGCGCGGCGGCAGGTATTTGTTGGTCGGGCGATAGCCTAGTTCCGGCATCAGGTCGACACCGCCCCGCTCCGCCACCAGTTGCGAAACGGGGGATTGGGGATCGCCGAGGTCGCCGAAATGCCGCGCGCTGGTCGGGCAGGCGGCGACGCAGGCCGGCACGCGGTCTCCCTCGGCCAGGTTGTCGTTATAGATGCGGTCGACGCAGAGCGTGCATTTCTTCATCACGCCGACATCCGTGTCGAATTCGCGCGCGCCATAGGGGCAGGCCCAGCTGCACAATTTGCAGCCGATGCACTTGTCCTCATCGATCAGTACGATGCCATCGGAGGCCCGCTTGTAGGAGGCGCCCGTCGGGCAGACGGTGACGCAGGCCGGCGTCTCGCAATGCAGGCAGGAGCGCGGGAAGTTCACAGTGCGCCCCCCCATCTCGGTGATGTGCTCGTAACTGTGTACGCGGTTGAACCAGACCCCGTCGACATGGCCGCCATAGGGGTCGATGTCGGTCAGCGGCGCCATGTGGCCGCCGGTATTCCACTCCTTGCAGGCGGTGACGCAGGCCTGGCAACCGACACAGGTGTCGAGGTCGATGACGAGGCCAAGCTTCTTGCCGCCTGGATGGGGAAGACAGGTCATTCGGCCGCCTCTCTAGCCTGCCGGAACCCGGTGCCGAAAGTGAGCTTGTCCGGCGAGGATCCGAAATGCGGTGGCTGATGAAAACGCTCGAATTGCGGTTCGGTGAAGCCGATCTCTTCGGCCGTGCATTTCACGATGCGGACGCGCAGATCGAACCACGCAGCTTGTCCCGTGACCGGATCGGAATTCGAATAGCGTTTGCCGCTGACGTCAGCAGAAGTCTGGTCACCGATAATGTGGTTGAGCAGGAAGCCGCGATTGCTCTCGGCGGCATCGTCCTTCAGCCCCCAGCTGCCGCGCCTTTTGCCGATCGCATTCCAGGTCCAGACCGTGCTCTCGTTCACTCCGTCGACCAGCTTGATCTGCCCCTTCACCTTGCCGTTGATGCTCTCGATCCACACCCAGTCGTCGTCGGCGAGGCCGAGGCCGGCCGCGGTCCGGTGATGTACGAACAGCCGGTTCTGGCTGGTGATCTGCCGCAACCACGCGTTTTGCGAACCCCAGGAATGGTACATGTGCATGGGCCGCTGCGTCAGCGCGTGCAGCGGATATTTTCCAAGGTCGACGGCCGCTTCCTCGAATGGCATGTACCAGAACGGCAGCGGGTCCATGTAGGTCTCGACGCGCTCGCGTTCGCTCTCGGGCGGCACCACCAGGCCATGACCGCGCGCGGCCAGCCGAAAACGCTGTATCGGTTCGGAATAGAGCTGGAAGACGATCGGCTCGGCCTTCGGGATGAAGCCCAGTTGCACCGCGAAGTCGAGATAGGAGCGGTTGGCCATCTTGTAGTAGCGCTGGTCGTCGGTGAAGTCGTGGTGCCAGAAACCGCCGTTGTCGATGTAACGTTGCAACTGGTTGGGGTTGACTTCGCCCTTGCCGATCGAGGTTTCATCCTTGCCGCGCCAGCCGGCGAGCGGGCCGATGCCGGGCGTGCGTTCATGATTGACGATGTAGTCGGCGTAGTCGCGGTACTTCGCCGAGCCATCGTTTTCGACGAAGCCGGGCAAGCCAAGCCGCGCGCCGAGTTCGATCAGCACCGACTGGAACGGCCTGACGTCGCGGTCGGGCTCGAGGACCGGATGGCGGATGGCGTCGCCTGGCCCGTCGGCATGGCTGATCGGCCGGTCGAGCAGGCTGATACAGTCATGACGCTCGAGATAGGTGGTGTCGGGCAGGACGAGGTCCGCGAACGGCACGGTCTCGGAGTAGTAGGCGTCGGAATAGATGATGAAGGGGATCCTGTAGTTGCCCGCTTCATCATGATCGGTGAGCATGGCCATGGTCTCGACCGTGTTCATCGAGGAATTCCAGGCCATGTTCGACATGTACATCATCAGCGTGTCGATCGGGTAAGGATCGCCGGCCCAGGCGTTGCGGATGACGGTGTGCATCAGGCCATGCGCCGCAAGCGGCGAATCCCAGGAATAGGCTTTGTCGATGCGCAGCGGCGTGCCCGCTTCGTCGACCAGCAGATCATCGGGCCCGCAAACGAAACCGAGCGGCATGCCGTCGAGCGGCGTCATCGGCCTCACGTCCTTGCCGCACGGCTTCGGACCCGGCGGGGCGGATCTGGGGTAGGGCGGCTTGAAGCGGAAGCCGCCCGGCACGTCCACCGTACCCAGCAGAACCTGCAGCAGGTGGATGGCGCGGCAGGTATGAAAGCCGTTGGAATGGGCCGAGATGCCGCGCATCGCGTGCATCGAAACGGGGCGTCCCTTGATCGTCTCATGCCGGCGCCCCGCCCAGTCGGTCCACGCGACCGGCAATTCGATTGCCTGTTCGAAGGCGACGTGGGCCAGTTCGGCCGCGATCCGGCGGATCGTTCCGGCGGAGACGCCGCAACGCTCCGCGACCGCATCGGGTGCGTAGCTCTCGTCGAGATAGCGGTCTGCAATGAGCTGGAACACCGGCACGCAGTGGCGGCCATCGACATCGCAGCTGCCGGTCAGTGCCGGTTTGGCGTCGGCATCGGTGGCGTTCACCGTACGCTTCGCCACTCTGTCCCATGCCAGCGGATTGCCGTCGCTGTCGCGCACGAACAGCCCGTCATCGGCCGCACCCGGCTCCTGGATAACCAGGACATGCGCGTTGGTGTAGCGCAGCAAATAATCGAGATCGACGCGGCCGGCTTTCAAGAGTTCGTGGATCAGCGCGAACACGAACAGGCCGTCCGTGCCGGGCCGGATGCCGATCCAGTCGTCGGCGATCGCATTGTAGCCGGTCCGGCACGGATTGATCGAGACCACCTTGGCGCCGCGCGCCTTGAGCTTGCCCAGCCCGATCTTGATCGGGTTGGAATCATGGTCCTCGGCGACGCCGAACAGCATGAAGTATTTCGTGTTGTCCCAATCGGGCTCGCCGAACTCCCAGAACGAGCCGCCGATCGTGTAAAGGCCTCCGGCCGCCATGTTCACAGAACAAAAGCCGCCATGGGCGGCGAAGTTCGGCGTGCCGAACTGGCTCGCCCACCAGCCTGTCAAGGATTGCGACTGGTCACGCCCGGTGAAGAAGGCGAGTTTTTTAGGATCGGTGCGGCGGATATCCGACAGCCGCCCGGTGACGATCGAGAAGGCTTCCTCCCATTCGATCTCGCGGAACTCGCCCGAGCCGCGTGGGCCGATGCGCAGCAATGGCTTCTTCAGTCTGGCCGGGCTGTAGTGCTGCATGATGCCGGAGCTGCCCTTGCCGCAGATCACGCCGCGATTGACCGGATGATCCTTGTTGCCGTTGATGTAGCGGACCTTGCCGTCCTTGATATGCACGTCGATGCCGCAGCGGCAGGCACACATGTAGCAGGTCGTCTTGGCGATGCTGTCGGAAACGTCAGGCGAGGTGTCGACGCCATCGCCCTCATCGGGCGCGCGCGTGTCGGCAAGCTGGCGTTGCGAGGGGGCTGAATTGGCGCCGCGCGGCGGTCCTTGCATCATCATCCCGTGCTGCTCGCGCGGCCGGCGGATTTGGCTCGCGTCTTCGGCCCGGGGCCGCGCATGTAATGCTCTTCCGGGTGGTATCGATCACCGGCCAACCGCCGTCGGATGCCGCGGGTCCAATGCGCAAGCAGGGATCTGAACCGCCCGATCATTTTATCCTTCGCGATCCACTGGCGAATTTTTTCTAACTTCTTCCGAAAAAGTAGAATAAAGCTATCGATCCGTCTAATCAGTTGTTCTTGTAAATTCGATCGATATTGGTTCTTAATGCGCGCATGACTCTGGATCAGTTGCGCATTTTCGTCGCCGTCGCCGAGCGCGGCCACATGACCAAGGCGGCCGAACTCCTGGGCATTTCCCAATCGGCCGCGTCGGCGGCTATTCGCGCGCTGGAAGAGCAGCACGGCGTCCATCTGTTCAACCGCGTCGGCCGCAACATCGAGCTGGCCCAGACCGGCCACCGGTTCCTGCCCGAGGCCAAGGCCGTGCTGGAGCGGGCCGCTGCCGCCCGCAATGTGCTGGAACATGTTTCGCAGACGGTCGCCGGCAGCCTCTCCATCGCCGCCAGCCTGACCATCGCCAGCTACTGGCTGCCGCGCCGGCTGGCCTCCTTCCACGAGGCGCATCCGGCCGTCAGGCTTAGCGTCACCATCGGCAACACAAGGCAGGTCGAGGCCAGCGTGCTCGATGGAACCGCCGATCTCGGCCTGGTCGAAGGGCGCACCGAATCCGATATATTGCGCCGCGCCAAAGTCGATACCGACCGGTTGATGCTGGTCGTTGCCAGCTCTCATCCCAAGATCGTCGAAATCGCGCCGGGCCGCCCCGACATCACCGGCCTGCGCTGGATCATCCGCGAGGGCGGCTCCGGCACGCGCGAGGTGCTGGAGGATCTGGCGCGCCGCGAGGGGATTTCGCTTGCCGACCTCAGGATATTCCTGGTGCTGCCCAGCAACGAGGCGGTTCGTCAGGCCGTCGAGGCCGGCGCCGGCGCGACCATCATTTCGGAGCTCGTCGTCGGGCGCGCGGTCGCCGAGGGGAGCCTGAGAGCCGTGCCGATCGAATTGCCGAAGCGCGACTTCGCCATGATCACCCATCGCGACCGTCAGGCAAGCCTGGCCCAGATGGCGCTGAAGGCGCATCTGGCTGCGGAGATGAACGGGTCAGGGTAGGGTCAGCCGAACTTCCTCTGCGCGTCGAGCGCCAGGCCAAGCCCGACCGATCCGAACATGTCGCCGTCGATGACGGAAGCCTGCGGCACCAGCGACAGGATTTCCCGCCTTGCCAGCGGGATCGCAGTCGATCCGCCGGTCAGGAACACCGCGGTGATGTCGGACGGCTTGACTCCGGCGTCGCGGATGGTCTGCGCCACCGTTTCGGTGACCCGCTCGATATCCCGGGCGATCGTGGCCTCCAGTCCGTCGCGCGTGATTTCCGCGGCGAAACTCGCGTCCGGCAGCTTCACCGCCACGTCCGCCGATGACCTGTCGGTCAGCTCTATCTTGGCTTTCTCGACCAGCGCCGCCAGCGCGTGCCCGTAGCGGTGCTCGACGATATGGATGAAGCGGTCGACCAGATCGGCGCGCGCGGCCTCGTAGCGGATCTGGCGCAGATGCATCATCGCCTTGGCGGTGTAGACCAGGTTGATGCGCTGCCATGTGGCGAGATCGATGAAGTAGCTGGCCGGCAGATTGCGTTTGCCGTCCTTGGTCGCGGAGAGATAGCCGAGCTGCGGCATGACATGGGCGATGCTCAGCAGCCGGTCGAAATCGGTGCCGCCGATATGGATGCCGCGGCTGGCCAGGATGTCGTCCTTGCGGTCGATCGATCGCGAGCGCTCCGGCGAGACCCGCACGATCGAGAAGTCCGACGTGCCGCCGCCCATGTCGATGATCAGCGCCAGTTCCTCGCGCGTCACCTTCTGCTCGTAGTCGAGCGCCGCCGCGATCGGTTCGAACTGGAAGGCGATATGCTTGAAGCCCTGGGCACGGGCAGCCTTCTCGAGTTCGCCTTGCGCCTCCGCGTCGGCTTGCGCATTCTCATCGACGAACTGCACCGGGCGGCCGAGCACCACGCTCTCCACCACGCCGCCGGCGTCCGCCTCCAGCCGCGTCCTCAGATGACCGATGAACAGGCCGATAATGTCGATGAAGCCGATCTGGCGCGCCTTGATACGCGTCTTCTCGTGGGCGAGCGAACTGCCGAGCACGCTCTTTAACGAGCGCATCAGGCGGCCTTCGGTGCTGTCGGTGTAGTCGCCGATCGCGCGACGGCCGAAATAGGTGTGGCCGTCCTCGAAATTGAAGAACACCGCACTTGGCAGAGTGGGTTGTTCGCCCTCCAGCGCGACCAGCCGCGCCTTGCCGTTCCGGATCACGCCCACCGTGGAATTGGACGTGCCGAAGTCGATGCCGCCGAATGCCTGATGCATTGCAGCCTCCTGTCATTGTTTCACGGCGGCAAAACAGCGGCGGCGCATCGCGCTGTCATCCGGGACCGCTCTTGCGAATTGTATGTGCGTGTTTGCCCCTGGGCTGGGAGGCGGCGGTTTATCGCATGGCGGGAAAAAGGGGAACCCCTCTTTTCCCGCAACATCAATCTTTGCGGAACACCAGCCGACCGAGCCAGCCCGTCACCATGGCCAGCGATATGGCGAACACGCCGTAGAGGAACGAATAGTCGTGGGCGACGCGGAAGATCGATTGTTCGAAGCCTGATTTGCGGATTTCGAGTTGCGCCGAACTCTCCTTCACGAAGAGGCCGCTCTTGAATAGGAACGCGCGCGCCTTGTGCGTGCCGACCGACACATTAGGCGCCAGCCTGACGGTGGCGCGAAACAGGTTCTGCGACAGGAATTGCACGCCGCCGACATTCTCGCTGTAGAGGCCGGCGGCGGCCTTGCGCTCGCGCAGTGCCGCCGTGAATTCCTCGATCGTCGCCGGGCTGTCACCGGCATCGGCGGGCTGCATATAGAGGTTGGAGGCGCCGAGCGACAGTTGCTTGTAGCTGTTGGGTTCGGTGATGTCCTGCAACGGCCGCGTCGTCGCCACCGAATAAGACACCGGCACGTTCTCGAAGGTCTCGGAATCCAGATTGACCCAGACGCCCAGTACCCGGTCCTTGCGGCGCACCACCACCGGTTTTGGTGGCCCTTCGAGCACGACGATGACGTCGTAACGGCCCTGGCGTGCCACCAGCGGGTCGGGATTTTCCAGCGAACCGAAAATGGTCAGGTCGGCGCCGGAAAAACCGGCGGTGATCGACACGGTGTCGGTGGAGAGGCCGATCTGGATGCCTTCCGCCAGCGGCGTCTGCGCCTTCGCCGGCGCCGCGGCGGTCAGGGACAGGAGAGCGACGGTTGCGAACGCTTTCGGGCCATTCATCAGTTGAGGCCTGCGCCGGACAGCGAATAAAGGTTGGGCGGCGTGACGAACAGATCGGTTGCGAGCCGGATCGCCACCGCCAGCACCAGCAGCGCCAGCAGGGCTCTCAATTGCTCGCCACGCAGCCGCTGGCCGGCCTTGGCGCCATATTGTGCCCCGGCCACGCCGCCGGCCATCAAGAGGAAGGCCAGCATCACATCGACGGTCTGGTTGGTGGTGGCGTGAACCAGCGTCGTGTAGGCGGAGGTGAAGATGATCTGGAACAGCGAGGTGCCGATGACGACGTTGGTCGGCACTTTCAAGAGATAGATCAGCGCCGGCACCATGATGAAGCCGCCGCCGACGCCCATGATCGACGACAGGAAGCCGATGCCGGCGCCAAGCCCGAGCACCGGAATGACGCTGACGAACAGTTTCGACGCGCGGAAGCGCATCTTCAGCGGCAAACGGTGGATCCAGTTGTGCTGGCCGGATTTCTTCAACACCGGTGCCGCCCCGCTGCGCGTGGCGCGCAGCGCGTTGATGCTTTCGACCAGCATCAGCCCGCCGACGGTGCCGAGCAGCACGACGTAGAGCAGCGAGATGAACAGGTCGAGCTGGCCGAGCCTGCGCAGGAAGCCGAACACGTAGATGCCAGCGGTGGACCCGACGATGCCGCCGGCCAGGAGCACGCCGCCGAGCTTGAAGTCGAGCGTGCCTCGCTTCATGTGCGAAAGGACGCCGGAGACGGAAGAAGCGATGACCTGGTTGGCGCCGGTGGCGACCGCGATCGCCGGGGGAATGTTGTAGAAGATCAAGAGCGGTGTGATGAGGAAGCCGCCGCCTACCCCGAACATGCCCGACAGGAAGCCCACCGCGGCGCCCATGGCCAGCAGCACGAAGACATTGACGGAAATTTCCGCAATCGGGAGATAGATGCCCACCCGTCAGTCTCGATCAGTTTGCCTGTCGGCGAATAAAGCCGTTGTGGGCAGTCTCGCATCGAAAAGCCAATTTTCTCTTGCGACGACGCGGCAGCGGGATCAAATCCCGCCACCGCGCCGAAACAAAAAGACAACTCAATCAGTTAACAGGCAAATATATGGCAAGGGCGTCGTGGAAACGACGCTTCTGCCGTTATTTGCGCGCCAGCAATGCCTTGACCAGTTTCTCGTCGACCGCGCCGGTCGCCGGCAGCTTATTGGCGGTCTGGAAAGCGATGATCGCGTTCTTGGTCTTCCCGCCCATCACGCCGTCGGCGCCGCCGGCGTCATAGCCGTTCTTGTTGAGGATGAGCTGGATGTTCTTGACCGCCTTCTTCATGTCGATGCCGGCGGTCGTCTGCGGCGTGCCTTCCTGCCAGGATTCAGGAATGTCCACCGAATTGGCTGTCGCGTTGAGCGGCTTGGCCTTCCACAATTCTGTCGCTGCGCGCGCCCGCTCGAGCTGCTCGGGCCGCAGCGCATTGGCGATCTCGTCGCGCTTGGCCGCGGCATCCTTGTCACCGGTCTTGGCGACGAGCGCGAACCATTTGTAGGATTCTTCCAGGTTCTGCTTCATGCCGACGCCCTTGGCGGCGAGGATGCCGAGATTGAACTGGCTGTCCTTGATGCCGAGGTCGGCGGCCTCCTGGAACCAGTGCGCGGCCGATTGATTGTCGGTCACGCCATCGGCGGCCATGGCGAACAGCACGGCCAGATTGTGCATGGCGCTGGCGTTGCCCTGCGCGGCGGCGAGCTGGTACCAGGTCTTCGACTTCTTGATGTCGCGCGCGACGCCGATGCCCTTCTCGTAGAAATTGCCGATGCGGTATTCGGCCGGCGCGAAGCCGAGTTCCGCCGACTTCTCATACCATCTGGCGGCCACAGCCATGTCTTCCTTGACGCCGCGCGACTCGGCGTAGCGCGAGCCGACCTCGAACAGTGCCTTGGCGTCGCCACCGGCGGCGGCGTCACGCAAGGCGGCCGGGCCGGCATCTGCCGGGATGTCGAACTTGGTCGTGGCTGTCGCTGCCGCCTTGTCCATGGGCGCAACGGCGCCAGTCGTGTCGTTGGCCGTTGCCTCGGTCGCGACTGGCGTAGCAGGGGCCGGTTGGGCATCGGCATCCGTCTGCGTACCGCCGGCGATGGCGGCCGGTGCCGGATCCGTCATGGTAGGAGCAGCGGTCATCGGAGCAACAGGCGCCTGCGCGGCCGATGCTATCGCGTCGGGAGCGGTTGTGCTCGGGCCGGAAGCCATGGCCGACGCGACCGATGCCGGAGCGGCCCCGGCGGCAGGTGCGGTATCCGTATCAGACGGCGTGGCCATGACGGTCTGCGCCGCCATGTCGTCCTTGCTTGCCGGCGCGGATTGTTCCGCCTGCCTGACGGCAGGGGCCGGCGCGCTGTCTGTCGTCGCCGGCTGGACTTCGGTCTTCGGCTGGCTGGCGGTATCGACAGATGCCGTCTTCACCGGCTGCGAGGCGACGATCGGGGCCGTGTCGTTATTTGCCACCTGGGCGGCGGGATCCGAAAGAAACGCCTTGCCGAGCTGCAGGCCGGCAAGCGCCAGCATGATCGCTGCCGCAGCCATCAGGATCGGCTTGCGCCGCGCCTTGAGCAGGTCGCCTATCCTGAGCGCCTTGACCGGGCCTTTCATCGTCGACTGGCGCTTCAGGGCGTCGGCTTCGGCCGCGGCCGCCTGCGCCGCGCGCCGGGCAGCGGCGATGAAATCCGATTTCGCCGCGTCGCTGTCGCCGGGCTTTGCCGGTTGTCCGCGCTCGTCGCGCACGCGCTTCATGATGGCATTGAGGTCGGGCGCGCCGGAGCCGGGCTCCAGCGGGCGGTTGGCGACTTTCGGGTCGAGCGGCTCGTCGAGATCGACACTCGGGATATCGACGCTCGGCGCCGAGCCGGCCAGCGGCGGAACATCCGCCGCCTTCTTGCCCTTGAAGGCGCGCGCCAGGCCGCCGAACATCGACTTGCGGCCAGCAGGCTGGCCCTCTCCGGCGGTGGCGTCGGAACCGAGTGCGGCCATCGCGGCGGCGGCTGCTGCTTCCGCGGGCGAGCGCGCGCCCGGCCGGGCAGACAAGCCCGTTTCAACGTGCGGTGCCGGCTCGCCGGGCTCGGCGCGCAATATGGCCGCGGCACGCGCGTCCAGATCGGCCATGCCGGTCAGCGGCTGCGGCTCGTCCATCGTCATCGACGGTGCGTTCACGGCCATCTTGGGCCGCCGTGCGCCCCGCCAACCACTCGGTTCGATCGGAGCCGCGTCGAGGAGTTCGCTTACCGCTTCGGACGGGTCGCTGGTTTCCAGCGAACCCAGCCTGTCGACGATCTTGAGCAATGTATCGTGAATGGCCTCGAAGGTGCGCGAATTGCGCTCGTCGGAACGCCGCGTCAATGTCTCCAGCGTCTTCAGGTCCTGGGCGAGGCCAGATACCGCGGCCGTATTGGTGCTCGTTCCGGCCAGCGAGCGCACCGCGTTCTCAGCCGCCTCGCGTGCGGCGCCGAGGATGGAATCGCGGGTCCCGGCCAGCGCTTTTTCGATTTCGTTGAGCCGCGGGCTGATGTCCTCGAAATCCGGCAGCGGCGTGCTCGGCTTGGAAAGATGCGCAGACAGGCCGGCGACCTGCGCCTCCAGGCTGCGGATCAGCGCCGGATCGATGCCGGCGACTTGGGCCGCCGAAGCGTCCAGGCGGCTTGAAATATCCTCGAGCCTGCTTTCCAGCCCGCGGATCGCCGCCTCGCCGGCGGGATCGGGAGCGCGCGTTTCCATGCGCTTGGCCAGTGCGGTGAAGCGGGCGTCGATGGCGTCCATGATGCCGGCGCTGTCGACCTGCGCCATGCTGCGCTGATCCAGCCGGTCGGCAACCTCGTCCAGCCGGCGCTCGAGATCGCGAAACAGCATGTTGCCCTGTTCGATGGCGTCGCCCTGGCGACGCTCCATCATGCCGGACAGCACGTCGAAACGCTGCTCAAGCCCCTGGAAGATGTAGTCGGCGTCGGGCATGGCCGGCGCCTGATCGATCTTGTCGGCGATCAGCGCGATCTGCTTTGCGAGCCGTTCCGTCGCCTGCTCGGGCAGGTTGGCGCGGCCGGCGAGGTCATCGACCCGGCTCGACAGCGTGTTCAACCGGTCGACCACGACATTGCCGGGACGGTCCTGCGCCACTTCCTCGATCTGCTGGGCGAGCGAGTCGATCCGCTTCTCGATGCGCTCGAAGGCTTCGTGGTCGATTGAATTCGCCTGTGCGGCGACTGTCGAGGCTACGATGGCGCGGGAAATCTCGTCCAGCCGCTCGTCGATCATGGCCAGCGTGCCGCCGCCGCGATTGTCCTGCTGGTTGGCGAAATGGTCGACCGCCCCAGCCAGTGTGCGGACCTTTTCCTCCAGCGAACGCAGCGACAGCGATTCCGGCAGGTTGTTGACGGCGTTGCTGATCTGCTCCAGCCGATCGGTCAGGGCCGCAAGGGCGGGATCGTCGGAGCGCTTGCGCTGATCGGCGTCGACGCGGTCCTCGAAGGCAGTCCAGCGGCGATCGAAATCGTCCCAGCGGCGGTCGACCTTCTGCACGCTCTCCTCGCGCGCCAGCGTGTCGAGCGCGGCCTTGACCTGCTCGAGTTCCAGTCGCAGCAGGTTGACGCTCCTGTCGTCACTCTTCTCCGACAGCGATTTGATGGCGCCGGACAGCCGCTCGAATTCCACGCCGAGTTCGGCGCTGCCCTTGCCTGTCGCGCCGGGCTTGGCGTTCGCCTGGAAGGCGCGGTCGATGTCCTTGCGCAGCGCGTCGAATTCGCGCTGCAGGCCTGAAGTCACCTGGTGGCGCAGTTCCTCGCGCATGCCGCGCAGCTCGCCCGCGATCTTGCCGACCATGGCGACGCTGTCTTCCTGGCCGCGCACGCGGTCGATGTCGCGCGCGATTGCCTGGTAATTCTGGTCGAAGGCAGGCGAGGGCGCCGGGTTGTGCGCACGCGGTGCCGGCTGCGGATCCTCATACCAGCGCTGCTGGGCCGTCGGCTGCGCGGCGGGATAACGCGGTTCCGCGGCGGGGTAACGCGGGTCGGCGCCATATTGGCGAGGAACGGGCCGTGCCGTCGCGTCCTCACGCGTCTGCCCCAGGCGCTGTTCCAGGGTCTCCAGCGAGCGGTTCAGCTGCTCGAGCGTTGTCTGCGGCTTGCGCTGCCTGCCGGCATTGAGTGTATCGAGATAGGACCGCTTGCTGTTCATCGGTGCGTCCGTCTTTCAGATTGGCCGGCTTGCGACCAGCTCCCCAAGTCCCTGCCGGAACGAGGCGACCGCGCTTCCATGCCACGGTGGAAGACAAGCTTCCCGGGTTTCACCCGCGCTCCGAAAAACCGTGAAAATTCGATACAGGATAACCACGGATAGCCGACACGCGCACATTTCGCCCAACGTGGTAAACAACGCGTTAACCAAGCTTAAGAAGTTGCAAGGAAGTTGGCTGTCGCGATTTCCGGTGCGGCATAAGGCACCGTTCTCAGAACGCCCTTGCGTCATGAGGCGGCTATCGGTATAGAATTGACGTAAACGTAAATGGCGCATCAACTGTGCTGTTTTGCGATTTGTTTGTTGAAACCACGGCTGGAAGCACGCCCCCGCTTCCAGTCAGGCGACGCATGGTCCGGGACCGCGACGCCACCAGACGGGGAAGCCAGTGACCATGAAACTTATCTCGGCCGGCGAGACCGCGGCCAATACCAATAATGCATCCGTAGAAGTCGGCGAGGATCTCTCCCGCATCGGCGAAATGGCCAAAAAGTATGGCGTGACGCTGCGCACGCTGCGCTTCTATGAAGACAAAGGCCTGCTCCACCCGCAGCGCGACGGTTCGACCCGTCTCTATACGCGCCGCGACAAGGCCAGGCTGAAGCTGATCCTGCTCGGCCGAAAGGTTGGGTTCTCGCTGCGCGACGTCAAGCAGATGATGGACCTCTACGATCCGACCGGTTCCAACACCAAGCAGTTGCGGTTGGCGCTGGACAAGTCGGAGAAGCAGCTCGCTCGCCTGCAGAAGCAGCGGGCACTGATCGACGACGCCATCAATGAGCTCGGCGGCTCGATGTCGGCGGTGCGCCAGATGTTGGCCGAGCGTTCGACGCCGCAGGCGAGCGTCGCGAGCTAAGCCACTCTCCGACACTGTCGGACTTTCACCATCAAAGCCGCGTGGCCATGCTGCGCGGCTTTTCGCTGTCATGGCCTGCTGTTTCGCGCTGGCTTGCGCAATGCCGCAACGCCAGGCTCCGCGCGCGTGGCGACGGAATCTTGTCGCATCGAAAATATTGACGTTTACGCAAACGTCAATGTTTGCTATTGCCACTTCGACATTGGCCCGCTTGCCGCGCACGGCTTGATTTCGGGGCCTTTATCCGCATGGTGGAGGAAAGCATGCCGATTTACAGGGCCCCGGTCCAGGACACGCTGTTCGTGCTCAACGAGGTGCTGGGCTATCAGCGCTATTCGAACCTTGCCGGATTCGCCGACGCAACGCCCGACATACTGGAGGCAATTCTCGCCGAAGGGGCCAAGCTCGCCGAGAACGTCATGCATCCGCTCAACCGTGTCGGCGACATGGAAGGCTGCGTGCGCCACGACGACGGCTCGGTGACCACGCCCAGGGGCTTCAAGGAAGCGTTCGACCAGTATCGCGAAGGCGGCTGGATGGGCCTGGCGGCTCCGGTCGAGTTCGGCGGCCAGGGCCTGCCCTATGCCGTGCACACGGCGGTGGCCGAATACATGGTGTCGGCCAACATGTCGTTGATGATGTATCCCGGCCTGACCCAGGGTGCGATCGCGGCCATCATCACCCACGGCACCGACGAGCAGAAGGCGACCTGGCTGCCCAGGATGGTCGAGGGCACCTGGACCGGCACCATGAACCTGACCGAGCCGCATTGCGGCACCGATCTCGGCTTGCTGCGCACCAAGGCAGTGCCGAACGGCGATGGCACCTACAAGATTTCAGGCCAGAAGATTTTCATCTCGGCCGGTGAGCACGACATGTCGGACAACATCGTCCATCTGGTGCTGGCCCGTATCGAAGGCGCCCCCGAAGGCGTCAAGGGAATCTCGCTGTTCATCGTGCCGAAGTTCAAGCTCGATGCGTCGGGCAATCCGGGGACAAGGAACACCGTTTCCTGCGGTTCCATCGAGGAGAAGATGGGCATCCACGGCAATTCGACCTGCGTCATGAACTATGACGAGGCTGAAGGCACGCTGCTGGGCGAGGCCAATGGCGGCCTGAAGGCGATGTTCACGATGATGAACGAGGCGCGGCTCGGCGTCGGCCTGCAGGGGCTGTCGCTGTCGGAGATCGCCTACCAGAACGCCGTCGCCTACGCCAAGGACCGTTTGCAGGGCCGCTCGCTGTCGGGCCCTAAGTCGCCGGAGAAGAAGGCCGACCCGATCATCGTCCATCCCGACATCCGCCGCTCGCTGATGACCATGAAGGCGTTCAACGAGGCCGGCCGTGCCCTGGCGCTATGGACCGCGATCAAGTCCGATATCGCGCACCGCTCCGCCGACGACAAGGACCGCCAGGCGGCCGACGACTACACCGGCCTGATGACGCCGGTGGTCAAGGGCGTGCTGACCGACAAGGGGTTCGACCACGCCGTGATGGCGCAGCAGGTGTTCGGCGGCCACGGCTACATCGAAGAGCACGGCATGAGCCAGTTCGTGCGCGATGCCCGCATTGCCATGATCTATGAAGGCGCCAATGGCATCCAGGCGCTCGACCTCGTCGGCCGCAAGCTCGGCTTGAACGGCGGCCGCGCCATACAGGCCTTCTTCAAGGAGGTCGGCGAATTCTGCGAGGAAAACCGCGCGGACGAGAAGATGGCGCCGTTTACCAAGGGTCTGAAGAAGGGCCTCAACGATTTGCAGGCGGCGACCATGTGGCTGCTGCAGAACGGCATGGCCAAGCCCGACAATGCCGGTGCGGCCTCGACCGACTACATGCATCTCTTCGGCCTCGTGGCGCTGGGTTACATGTGGGTGCGGATGGCCAAGGCGGCACAGGGCAAGACAGGCGCCAACGGTTCCCACTCTTTCCTTGAAAACAAGGGGGCGTTCTATGACAACAAGGTCGTGACGGCGCGCTTCTTCATGGAACGGATCATGCCGGAGACCTCGGCCCACCTCGCCCGTATTTCTAGTGGCGCCGATACGCTGATGGCCCTGCCGGCGGAAGCGTTCTAAACTCAACCTCGCTGGCCTGTCTGTCTGTCGATACGCGGAGGAAATCGTGGCGACAAATCCCGCCGAAGTGCTCTCTTTGCCGAAGCCAGCCTGGGCGGCCGACGAGGTCGGCATGCTCTACGACATGGCTACCCGTTTCATGTCGGAGGAGATCGCGCCGCGCTACGACGAGTTCGAGAAGAACGAGATGGTCGACCGCGAAAGCTGGCTGAAGGCTGGTTCCGCCGGGCTGCTCTGCGCGTCCATGCCGGAGGAATATGGCGGCTCCGGCGGCACCTTCGCGCATGAGAGCGCCATCATCGAGGCGATCGGCCATGTCGGCGTCGACGGTTTCGGCATCGGCCTGCACAATTCGATCGTCGCGCCCTACATCCTCCATTACGGTTCGGAAGAGCAGAAGAAGAAATGGTTGCCCAGGCTCGCCACCGGCGAACTGATCGGCGCCATTGCCATGACGGAGCCCGGCGCCGGTTCCGACCTGCAAGGTGTCAAGACGCGTGCCGAGAAGGATGGCAACCAGTACAAGATCAATGGCTCCAAGACCTTCATCACCAACGGCCAGCTGGCGAACTTCATCATCGTCGTCACCAAGACCGATCCGGAGAAGGGCGCCAAGGGCACCTCGCTGATCGTTATTGAGACCGATGAGGTCGAAGGCTTCCAGCGCGGCCGCAACCTCGACAAGATCGGGCTGAAGGCCAACGACACGTCGGAGCTGTTCTTCAACGACGTGCGTGTGCCGACCTCCAACCTGCTCGGCCATGAAGAGGGACAGGGCTTCGTCCAGCTGATGCAGCAATTGCCGCAGGAGCGGCTGCAGATCGGCACCGGGGCGATCGCCATGATCGAGCGGGCGCTGGCGCTGACCATCGACTACGTCAAGGAGCGCAGGGCCTTCGGCAAGGCGATCATCGACTTCCAGAACACCCAGTTCAAGCTGGCTGAATTGAAGACAGAGGCCACCATCGGCCGCGTCTTCTACAATGACTGCGTCACCCGCCACATCAATGGCGGGCTGGATCCGGTAACGGCCTCGATGGCCAAGTACTGGCTCTCCGACCTGCAGGGTAAAGTCGTCGACGAATGCCTTCAATTGCACGGCGGCTATGGCTACATGAATGAATATCCGATCGCCCGCATGTTCCGCGACGCCCGCGTCCAGCGCATCTACGGCGGCACCAACGAGATCATGAAATTGCTGATCGGACGCTCGCTCTGAGCAGCTCTCTTCAGCGAACCCAAGGAGCATGAAAATGGCCGAAGCTTATGTCTATGACGCCGTTCGCACGCCGCGCGGCAAGGGCAAGAAGGACGGATCGCTGCACGAGGTGCCGGCGGTGCGGCTCGCCGCCAGGACGCTCGAGGCACTGCGCGACCGCAACGGGCTGGACACCGGCACGGTCGACGACATCATCTTCGGCTGCGTCGACCCGGTCGGCGAGGCGGGCTCCGTCATTCCCCGTGCCGCCGCTTTCGAGGCCGGCTACGACACCAAGGCACCCGGCATGCAGATCTCGCGCTTCTGCGCCTCCGGATTGGACGCCATCAATTTCGGCGCCGCCAAGATCGCGCAGGGCGCCGATGAAATCGTCATCGCCGGCGGCGTCGAATCGATGTCGCGCGTCGGCATGGGCATGTCCGGCGGTGCCTGGTTCATGGATCCTTCGGTCGGCCTGCCTGGCTGGTTCGTGCCGCAAGGCATTTCGGCCGACCTGATAGCCACCAAATACGGCTTCTCGCGCGACGACGTCGACGCCTACGCGGTCGAGAGCCAGAAGCGCGCCGCAAGATCCTGGGCCGATGGCCGCTTCAAGAACTCGGTCATACCGATCAAGGACCAGAATGGACTGACCATTCTCGACCATGACGAGCATATGCGGCCGTCGACCGACATGCAGTCGCTCGCCTCGCTCAATCCGTCCTTTGTCATGCCCGGCGAAATGGGCGGCTTCGACGCGGTGGCGGTGCAGAAGCATCCCGAGGTCGAGGAGGTCAACCACGTCCATCACGCCGGCAACTCGTCCGGCATTGTCGATGGCGCGGCGGCCGTGCTGCTTGGCTCGAAGAAGGCCGGTAAGGCGATGGGCCTCAAGCCCCGCGCCCGCATCCGCACCTTCGCCAACATCGGCTCCGAGCCGGTGCTGATGCTGACCGGCCCGGTCGACGTCACCGAGAAACTGTTGAGGCGTGCCAAGATGAAGCTGTCGGACATCGACCTGTTCGAGCTCAACGAGGCCTTCGCCTCGGTGGTGCTGCGCTACATGCAGGCTTTCGAGATCCCGCACGACAAGATTAACGTCAATGGCGGCGCCATCGCCATGGGCCATCCGCTCGGGGCCACCGGCGCGATGATCTTCGGCACGGTGCTGGACGAACTCGAGCGCCGCGACTTGAACACCGCGCTGGTGACACTGTGCATCGGTGCCGGCATGGGTACCGCAACCATCATCGAACGCGTCTGACGGGGAGAGAACGATGAGCTACACCAATTTCGCCCTCGACATCGACGCTGATGGCATCGCGCTGGTCACCTGGAACAGCCCGGACCGCTCGATGAACGTCTTCACCGAAGAGGTGATGCGCGAGTTGAACGCCATCGTGGACAAGGTGGCCGGCGATGCCGCCATCAAAGGCGCGGTGATCACCTCCGGCAAGGACACTTTCTCCGGTGGCGCCGACATCACCTTGCTGCAGAGGATGCTGACCAGCTTCGCCACTGACAAGGTCAGGGATGTCGAGAAGGCGACCAGGGCGCTGTTCGACAATGCCGGCATCATGACCGGCCTGTTCCGCAAGCTGGAAACCTGCGGCAAGCCATGGGTCTCGGCGATCAACGGCACATGCATGGGCGGCGCCTTCGAAATGTCGCTCGCCTGCCATGGCCGCGTCGCCGCCGACTCCGACAAGGTCAAGATGGCGCTCCCCGAGGTCAAGATCGGCATCTTCCCCGGTGCCGGCGGCACCCAGCGCGTGCCGCGGCTGACCGACCAGCAACAGGCGTTGCAGATGCTGACCTCCGGCCAGACCCTGTCGCCGCAGAAGGCGAAGGCGATGGGCCTGATCCACGAGATCGCCGAACCGGCGAAGCTGATCGAGACCGCGAAGGCGATGATCAGGAACGGCCTCAAGCCGGTGGCGCCGTGGGACGAGAAGGGTTTCAAGCTGCCCGGCGGGCCGATCTATTCGGCGGCCGGCGCCAATCTGTGGCCGCCGGCCATCGCCATCCTGCGCCGCGAGACCCATGGCAATTACCCGGCCGCCGCCGCGATCCTGAAATGCGTCTATGAAGGCCTGCTGGTGCCCTTCGACACCGCGCTCAGGATCGAGCAGCGCTATTTCACCGAGATCATGCAGAGCAAGGAGGCGGCGGCGATGATCCGCTCGCTGTTCGTGTCGCTGCAGGAGCTGAACAAGGGCGCGCGCCGCCCGGCCGGCGTGCCGGACACCAGGTTCAAGAAGATCGGTATCCTCGGCGCCGGCTTCATGGGCGCGGGCATCGCCAATGTCACCGCCAAGGCCGGCATTCCGGTGGTGCTGCTCGACCGGGATATGGAGGCGGCCGCAAAGGGCAAGGCGCATTCCGACAGCCTGATCTCGGATCAGGTCAAGAAGGGTCGCGCCAGCCCCGAGGAGAAGGACAAGCTCCTGTCGCTGATCACGCCGACGGCAGACTATGCAGACCTCGCCGGCTGCGATCTCGTGGTGGAAGCCGTGTTCGAGGATTCCGCCGTCAAGAAGAACGCCACCGAACAGGCGGAGGCCGTGCTGAAGTCGTCGGCGATCTTTGCCTCCAACACCTCGACCATTCCGATCACCGGCCTGGCCAAGAATTCGGCGCGGCCGAAGAATTTCATCGGCATCCACTTCTTCTCACCGGTCGACAAGATGATGCTGGTCGAGATCATCCTCGGCAAGAAGACCGGCGACAAGGCGCTGGCGACCGCGATCGACTTCGTGCGCGCCATCAAGAAGACGCCGATCGTCGTCAACGACACGCGCGGCTTCTATGTCAACCGCTGCGTGCTGCGCTACATGTCGGAAGCCTACAAGATGCTGATCGAAGGCGTGCCCGCGCCGATGATCGAGAATGCAGCGAAGGCCGCCGGCATGCCGGTCGGTCCCTTGGCGCTGACCGATGAAACGGCCATCGACCTCGCCCAGAAGATCATGAAGCAGACCATCAGGGATCTCGGCGACAAGGCCGTCGACCCCAGGCAGATGGCGCTGATCAACACCATGGTCGACGACCACGGCCGCTTCGGCCGCAAGAACGGCAAGGGTTTTTACGACTATCCGGCCAAGCCCGCGAAGAAGAAGCTGTGGCCGGGGTTGAAGGACCTCTATCCGCAGCTCGCGGCCGAGAAGGTCGACTATGAGGAGCTGCAGCAGCGCCTGCTGGTCACCATCGCGCTCGAAGCGGCACGCGTGATGGAAGAGGGTATCGTCACCGACCCGCGCGAGGCCGATGTCGGCTCGATCCTTGCCTTCGGCTTCGCACCCTATACCGGTGGCGCGCTGTCCTACATTGACGGGATCGGCACCAAGCAATTCCTCAAGATCGCCAAGGGCCTGCAGAAGAAGTATGGCGCCGAGTTCAAGGCGCCCAAGCTGCTCATCGACATGGCCGAGAAAGGTAAGACTTTCTACGAACGCTTCGATCCCCATGCGAAGGGCGATGTGAAGCAGGCAGCCTGACTTAGCGTCATGTACGTCTGGGCGCGCATGGCGCGCATGCTGGCCACGGCGCGCAGGCGTGGTCCCTATCTCATGGGCGGCGAAGGCCGGCTGGCCTTTCGCTGCCTGCCGACCGACATCGACTTCAACATCCATCTCAACAATGCGCGCTACATGATGTTGGCCGACCTTGGCCGCATCGATCTGTTTGTCCGTGCCGGCCTCATCACGCTGGCGAGGAAGAATGGCTGGGCGCCGATGATGGGCGGGTTGCAGGCCGTCTACGCCCGCGAGATACAGCTGTGGCGCCGCTTCGAAGTGGTGTCCTCGATCGAGACCTGGGAAGGCACCCAGGTCATCGGCAAGCACTGCTTCGTCCTCGACGATGGCGAGACGGCCGCCCTGATCCTGACGACGGCCGGCGTCTATGACCGCCAGGCGCCGCTTCCTCGACATTGACGCGGTAGTCGCCGCACTTGGCCGTGCGGTGAACCCGCGGCCACCGACCGAGGCAGAACGCATCTTCATGACGTCGCACCAGGGACTGCGCGGCCTGGCCAAATCGTCCGGCTGATCAATCCGTCGGCGGGCAGGGTTCGATCGACTTTCCCAAGCCAGGCGCGGATGGTACATTAGGTATCGCTAACATGGAGTTGGCGGAGGATTAATCATCATGCGTATGATGCTGAGAGTTTCCATCCCGGCCGAGGAAGGCAACAAGGCGATCAAGGACGGGAGCATGGGCAAGTTCATCGAGCACACCCTGTCCGATCTCAAGCCGGAGGCTGCTTATTTTACCGCTGACGGTGGTTGGCGGACGGCCTACCTTTTCCTAGAGGTAAAGGACAGTTCGGATATGCCCTATGTCGCCGAGCGGTTCTTCTTCGCCTTCAATGCCACCGTCGATTTGATCCCGGTGATGAACGTCGACGAGCTCAAGAAGGGTTTGCCGAGGGCGATGGCGGCATTGGCCGGATAGCGGCTTCGGCCATGACACTGTGCCGTCGTTGCGGCACACAGCTTTGTTCGTGATCCACCGGCCGCGCTGGTGGACAACGCAGCGGTTGCGCGTTAGACAGGAAGAGGCATTTTTTCCTGTTTCGAAGGAGAGCACGTCATGCTCTCGCACGACCGCGTCTGGGCTGCCATCGATGCTCTTGCCGAGCGCTATTCGCTTTCGGCTTCGGGTCTGGCAAGGCGCGCGGGACTTGATTCGACCGCCTTCAACAAATCGAAACGCCTCTCGTCCGACGGCCGGCCGCGCTGGCCTTCGACCGAATCGCTGGCCAAGATCATCGAGGCCACGGGCGCTTCGCTGGACGAATTCACGGGACTGATCGAAGGCCGGGGCGCATCGCCCGCCAGCCGGCGCGCCGTGCCGTTGCTCGGCTTTGCCCAGGCAGGCGCCGGCGGCTTCTTCGACGATGCCGGCTTTCCCGCCGGGCAGGGCTGGGATCTCGTCGAATTGCCTGCGCAATCGACCGAGAGTTCCTATGCGCTGCAGGTGCAAGGGGATTCCATGCTGCCGCTCTACCGCAACGGTGACGTGCTCATCGTCGAGCCGGGCGCCGCCACCCGCAAGGGCGATCGCGTCGTCGTCAAGACCACATCAGGCGAGGTGATGGCCAAGGTGCTCGAACGCCAGACCGTCAAGTCGATCGAGCTGGTCTCGCTCAATCCGGAGCATCCGGATCGCGACATCCCCATGCGCGAGGTCGAATGGGTGGCGCGGATCGTCTGGGCAAGCCAATAGGTGCAGCGGGTGCGACTTCCTCATCTTGTCCTGGCGGTTCTGATGGTTCCGGTAATGGCGGCGCTGGTCGTTGCCGGCGGACGCACGCTGAAAGGCAGCGCAAGCACTGTTGCGGTGGATCAGATCGATCCCGGCGCCGATACGATCCCGCGGGCTGACACCGGGACGGTACCAGAAGAACCTGCCACCTCAGCCATACCTGCTCCGCAGCCGCCAAAATCGGCGGCGCATTCGCGGGCGATCGATCCGCAGGTCGTCGCGCCGCCGGAACTGCCCGCCGGAGAGCTCGAGCGGGTCGAGCCGCGCGAGCCGTTGAGCAAGCTGGCGCTCGCCGTGCCGCCCGAGCCGAAGATGCCCGACGACTGGAACGGCACAAAGCTGTTCCAGCCGGTCGCCCCGGCCGCCGGCCTGATCGAGGCGAAAGGCTATTCGGTCGCCGTTTCCGGCATCGATGTCGTCGGGCAGGACGAGACCTGCACCACCGATGGCAAATCCTGGCCGTGCGGTGTCCGTGCCCGCACGGCGTTCCGGGCCTTCCTGCGCGGTCGCGCCGTGGTCTGCACGGTGCCGCCGGAAGGTGGTCGCGACCGGATCGCGGCGGAGTGCCGGATCGGCAAGCAGGATGTCGGTCAATGGCTGGTCGAAAACGGCTGGGCGCGCGCCGCCAAGGGCGGGCCCTATGTGGAAGCGGGTGACAAAGCACAAAGCGCGAAGAAAGGCATTTTCGGATCGGCGCCGAACCTTGCCGGCATCTCAGCGGCGCCGGGCGCACCCGCCCCGGCGCCTCAGGCGCCGGGTTCGATCCTGGATGAGGACCACGGCGTCCTCAAGCCAGTTGACCAGCCAACGCCTTCTGAATGAGCGAGCGGGTCTCGGTGACGCCATAGAGGGCGGCGAAGGATCCGAAGCGTGGGCCGCGTTCCTGGCCGATCAGCACCTGATAGATCATCTGGAAGAAGGCGCCTGAAACGCCGGGGCCGCCTTCCGGGCTCTGCTTGGAATGATCCTGGTAGCGTTCGATCTTGCGCGCCACGTTGAGCGAAGCGTTCTGGATCGCCTCGCCGCTGGCGCCCGCCGGCAAGTCGCCAAGAGCCTTTTCGAGAGCCAGCAGCGCTTCGCGCTCGACCTCGTCGGCCGGTCGAAAGGTCTTCGTCGGCTTCACGAAATCGTCGAAATAGCGGATCGCATAGCCCGTCAGCCGGTCGAGCTCGGGATGGGTGGCAGGCGTCACGCCCTGCACGTGGCGCGAGATGAAGCCCCACAGCACATCCTTGTTCTGCGCATTGGAGGCGCTGACCAGGTTGAGCAGCAACGAGAAGGGCACCGGCATGTCGATGGCGGGCGGATTGCCGTCATGCATATGCCAGACCGGGTTGCCCAGCCGCTCCTTCCAGTCCTGACGCGAGTATGCGGCGAGGAAGGTGTAATATTCGTCCACGGCCCGCGGGATGACGTCGAAATAGAGCTTCTTGGCCTGCCGCGGCCGCTGGTACATGTAGAGCCCCAGGCTCTCGGTCGGCGCATAGGTCAGCCATTCGTCGATCGTCAGGCCATTGCCCTTCGACTTGGAGATCTTCTGGCCGTTCTCGTCGAGGAACAGCTCGTAGACGAAATGCTCCGGCGCCCGCCCGCCCAGGATGTTGCAGATGCGGTCATAGACCACCGCATTGGTCTGGTGATCCTTGCCGAACATCTCGAAGTCGACGCCGAGGGCCGCCCAGCGCATGCCGAAATCCGGCTTCCACTGCAGCTTCACCCTGCCGCCGGTGACCGGCAGCGTGGTTTCGGTGCCTTCATCGTCGAAGGTGATGGTGCCGGCCTTGGCGTCCACATGCTTCATGGGAACGTAGAGCACGCGCCCGCTCTTCGGCGAGATGGGCAGGAAGGGGCTGTAGGTCGCCTGCCGCTCCGGCCCAAGCGTCGGCAGCATGACCGCCATGATCTGGTCGTAGCGTTCGGCGGCGCGCAACAGCATCGCATCGAAACGGCCGGCCTTGTAGTACTGCGTCGCGCTGGCGAATTCGTAGTCGAAGCCGAACGTGTCGAGGAAGCGGCAGAGCATCGCATTGTTGTGGTCGGCGAAGCTCGCATAGTCGCCGTCAAACGGATTGGGCACCGACGACAGCGGCTTGTGCAGATACGGCTCGAGCGCTGCGCGATCCGGCACGCTGTCGGGTATCTTGCGCATGCCGTCCATGTCGTCCGAAAAACACAGCAGCTTGGTCGCGACCTTGTCCTGCGTCAGCACGCGGAACGCATGACGCACCATCGATGTGCGCGCCACTTCGCCGAACGTGCCGATATGCGGCAGGCCCGACGGCCCATAGCCGGTTTCGAACAGGATCGATTCTGGAAAGTCGGCGCCCTTGTAGCGTTCGATGATCTTTTTGGCTTCCTCGAACGGCCATGCCTTGCTCTCGACCGCGGCCGTCAGCAGTTCGGGATTGAGATCGATGATGTTTGATCCCGCCATGGTCCTGTTTTCCAAAATTATTCGCCGCTCTGGCTGCAAGTGTCGATTTTCAACCGGTCTCTAGGCGCGCGTGGCCGGAGCGTCAACGCGTGGGGCGCTTTTTCCTTGCGGCCTCGGGCTCACCTTCCTACCTTCGGAACCCGTTCAAGGAGTAAAGAATGCCGTCGCCCACCCCTCACGAAGCCCTGATCTATCTTATGGTCATCACTTCGGCCTCCGACCGGGACATGACCGACGTCGAACTGGCCAGGATCGGCGATGTCGTCCGCTCGTGGCCGGTGTTCGAGGATTTCAGGCAGGATCGGCTGGTTGCCGTGGCCCAAGCCTGCCAGAAGATGCTGCAAGAGAAGGATGGACTGGAAGGTGTCCTGACCCAGGTTGCGGAGGCGCTGCCGGAGCGGTTGCGCGACACTGCCTACGCAGCCGCCTTCGAGGTCGCCGCCGTCGATCTGGAGATGCGGCTGGAAGAGGTGCGCGTGCTGCAGCTGATCCGTCGTCAGCTCGATCTCGACACGTTGACCGTCGCTGCGATCGGCCGTGCGGCGAAGGCAAGGCTTCGCACGCTCACCTGATATCGGTCTGAACAAGGACTGTTAGGGTTCAAGTCACCTGAACATCGGCTGTGCTTAGAAGAAACTGACCGGACCGGATCAGAAGAAACTGACCGGGAAATAGCGCAGGTAGAATTCGGCGAAGGTGCCTTTCATCGAAATCTCCTGCAACGCGTAATCGAGCGCCGCGGCCAGCGCCGGATTGTCCGCTCGCGTGGCAATGGCCATGCCGGTGCCCAGATATTCGGGCGCCAGGTAGGGGCCGCCGGCAAAGCGGCAGCAGCCGGCGGCATCGGAGCCGCCCAGCCAGAAGGCGAATCGCATGCCATCGCCGAAGGCAGCGTCGATCTTGCCGGCCTTGAGGTCGCCGTAGAGGGCTTCCGGTCTGTCGAAGGGGACGACCTGGACCGTGCCGAAATAGTCACGCAGCATGCGTTCATGCGCCGAGCCTGATATCACGCCGACGCGCTTGCCGTGCAACTTGTCGAAGATCGGTTCCGCCAGCGCCTTGTTCTTCGGCATAATGAAGCGCGCCGGGAATTGCAGGTAGGCGCGCGAGAAGGCGTATGTCTGTCGTGACTGCGGCGTTGCGGCAATGCCGGCGATGATCGCCTCGCCCTCGCCTTTCTCGAGCGCGCCTTGAAGCTCCGCCCAGGGCAAGGCCTGGATCTGGCACCTGTCGACGATATCGAGTTCCGCGCAGATGGCCCGCGCCAGGTCGATGTGGAAACCGGACAGCTTTCCCGAACCATCGAGGAAATTGAAGGGCGGAAAATCCGTGGTCGTCAGGAACCGCAGCCGCGGCAGTGCCGAAAGGTCTGGCTTGGGCAGCCGCTCCTTGGCGTCCCAGAGCACCGGTACCTGCGGCTCCGCCGCGCGCGCTCCGGGAACCAAAACCAGTGCCGCAATGAGCGCCGCTGCCAGGACCTGGAACCTCCATTGGAACGCCACGATAGAACTCCCCGCACCGTGCTCGTGCCGGTTTTGGTATGAAAATGGTACAGGCACAATGCTTTTTGATTTCAACGCTTCGATTTCGGGATATGATTTGGTGGGTTTGCAAACAGCGGTGGCTGCCCTGGTGGGGGTACCAGGGTCGAGAACCACAACCGGAAGGGGGCGCTTTGCAATTCCTGGTCGGTGGCGAAGCGCCGGCATGGCGTGGACCATGGGCTTCAATGCATAAGGCAACATGGGGTTGATGTTGCGATGAGTCAGTTCGATCGGACGCTGGAATACATAGACCAGCTGCAGCACGCCGCAACGGCGGCCGCGGTATGCGAGAAACTGTTAGGCGTAACATCGGAGTTCGGCCTGACCGCGCTGATGGCCGGAACCGTTCCGCGGCCGGGCACGCCGACGGGGCAGCAAAAGCAGCATGTGCTGCTTTGCGACTGGCCGGTCGAATGGCTCGAGCGCTATGTGACGCGCAACTATGTCGATCACGATCCCGTCGTCAGTCACATGAAACAGCTGCAGTCGCCGTTCCAGTGGCGGGAAGCCGCCCAGGGCGTTCGCATCGATAAGAGCAGTGGCGAAGTAATGGGCGACGCCGGCGCCTTCAAGCTGCGCGACGGGCTGGCCTTCCCGCTGATCACGCTCGATGGCGAAATCGTCATGGTGTCGCTGGGTGGCGAGGCCGTGGAACTGTCGGCGGCCGAATTCGGCCTGGTCTCGCTGGTCTCGACCTATGCCATTGGCCGCGCCATGCAGCTTCACACCATGGCGGCCACGACCATCGATCACATCGAACTGACGCCGCGCGAACGCGAGTGCCTGCAATGGGCCGCGGTCGGCAAGTCCGAATGGGAGATTTCGCAAATCCTCGGCATTTCCGAACACACGTCGGAGAAACATCTTCTTAACGCCAAAAGCAAACTCGGTGCCGTCAACCGGGTGCAGGCAGTCGCCGAGGCGATAAGGCGCGGATACATTAGCTAGGTCGGCCGTGCAGGCCTAGAACTTCTTGCCTACGTGATCACGCAATTTTCGCATCGAAGCACGGCCGTATCTTCCCCTGAAACACAGGAGACTACGGAATGCTTTTTTGTCTTTCGACCAAGGAATTGATGGAACGCCCCGACCTCTGGGAGGCCGTCCATCGGCTGCGCTACCGGATATTCGTCGAGGAAATGGGATGGGAGGATCTGCGGCGCCCCGACGGTTTTGAGGTCGACCAGTTCGATCATGACGAGGCGGTGCATCAGATCGTCATCAGGGGCGATGAAGTCGCGGGCTATCAGAGGATGTTGCCGACCACACGGCCGCATCTGCTGACCGAGGTGTTGACCGATCTCTCCGAAGGAACGCCGCCGGCGGGCCCCAACATCTGGGAGTTGACCCGCTATGCGGTGGCTCCGGGTTTTCGCGATGGCCGGCGCGGCGTCTCGACGGTCGGCACGGAATTGATAGCCGGTTTCGTCGAGTGGGGTCTCAAGCGCGGCGTCGACAAGGTCATCATCGAGTTCGAGCCGATGTGGGTGCTGCGCGCATTGCAACTGCACTTCCTGGCGACGCCGCTGGGCTATCAGCGCACCTATGGCAACCAGCAGGTCGTGGCGACGCTGCTCACCTTCAACGAGCACACGCTGGACGTGGTGCGTTCGCGCCGCAATCACCATGCACCCGTCCTGGCCAGGGGATATCCCGACATGCTCGGCCAAAGGAGGGCGTCATGAACGCGCACCCACAACCCGAACTGCGCAACCATGCGCTGATCGTCACCGTGTCGTCGAATGACGGCCGGCCGGTGCTCGACAGGAGGGCCTATGAGAGCCTTGCCAGGACGTTTCAGGAAGCCGCCGAGAACGAAGAGGTGCGGGTCGTCGTGCTGCGCGGCCTGGCGGGCTGCTTCTGTCTTGGCGGCGACTTTTCCGAATTCCTGGACGCCACCAAGCATCAGAAGCTGATCGCCGCCGTCACCGACATGTTCCGCATGCTGGCAACGTTTCCAAAGCCCATCCTGGCCTGTGTCGACGGCGATGCCGTCGGCGTCGGCTGCACCATCCTGTTCCATTGCGACATGGTGATCGCGTCAGAAAAAAGCACGTTCCGGGTGCCGTTCGTCGATTTCGGCCTGGTGCCCGACGCGGCGACCAGCATCCTGGCGCCGCAGAAGCTCGGCTATGCCGGTGCCTTCCGCTTCTTCTGCCTCGGCGACACGCTTCGTGCCGAAGATGCCAGGGCGCTCGG
The DNA here is from genome assembly GCF_006442195.1 of Mesorhizobium sp. B2-3-13. NCBI lineage: Bacteria > Pseudomonadati > Pseudomonadota > Alphaproteobacteria > Hyphomicrobiales > Phyllobacteriaceae > Mesorhizobium > Mesorhizobium sp. B2-3-13. The sequence goes on along the minus strand of NZ_VFVQ01000014.1, from coordinate 44,121 downwards.
CCTAGTCGCCGAGATCGTCCCGGAAGGCAGCGTCGAGGAGGCGACGCTCAGCCGGGCCAGGCAGCTCGCCAAGAAGCCGGTTGCGGCGTTGTTGCAGACGCGCGGCCTGCTCAAGGGCAACACCACCGCGCTTTGCGAGCGCATCGATGAGGAGATATCGCTGTTCCAGCAGGCGCTGCAGGACGACGCCACGCTGCGACGGTTGCAGCGGATCGCACGCCTGGCGGCCTAATGCATGTCGCCCGGAAGTGTCCTCGGTTCCGGGATAACGACATGCATAAAATCAGAAGCTTACAGCAGGTCGGGCGAATCCCATTCGCCGCGACATGCTGTAGAGCCGGATCAAGGGCCCTCATCAATTGCGCCGCGCCGCCTTTGGCTGCGCGGCGCCAAAAAAGCGTCAGTCCTGCTTACCCAGGAATGACGGCCCTTCGCCGATGATCTTCCTGTCTTCCTTGCCGATGATATCGAGATCGCGTCCCTCATAGGGCAGCGACAGGAGGATGCGACGCATCACTGCCAGCCGCGCGCGGCGCTTGTCGTTGGCCCGCACGATGATCCATGGCGCGAACTCCTTGTGGGTGCGCTCGAACATACTGTCGCGCGCCTTGGTGTAGTCGTCCCACTTGGAGATGCCGGCAATGTCGATCGGCGAGAACTTCCAGCTCTTGAGGGGGCTGTAGCGGCGATCGTGAAAGCGCTCGAGCTGCGTCTCCTGGCCGATGTTCAGCCAGAATTTGAAGAAATGGATGCCGTCATTGACGATCATTCGTTCGAAATGCGGCGTCTCGTCGAGAAACTTCTGGTGCTGTTCTGGGGTGCAAAAACCCATCACCGGCTCGACGCCGGCGCGGTTGTACCATGAGCGGTCGAAGGTGACGAATTCGCCCGACGTCGGGAAATGGTCGGCATAGCGCTGATAATACCATTGCCCCAGCTCCGTCGGGGTTGGCTTGGTCAGCGCGACGTTGCGCGCCGTGCGCGGGTTGAGGTACTGGCGCAGCACGAAGATCGTGCCTCCCTTGCCGGCTGCGTCACGCCCCTCAAACAGCGCCATCGCCCGCTTGCCGGTCGCCTGCAGCCATGCTTGCGCTTTGACCAGCTCGATCTGCAACTGCTCGAGCGTATCGTCGTACTCCTCGGCTTTCATCTTCTTGTCGTAGGGATACCCGCCCGCGGTCAGCTTGTTCTCCTCGACCCAGTCCGGAAGCTCGGGATTCTCGATATCGAACTCCCGTTCCTTGCCGCCGATCCGGATTTTCAGCGGACCTGAAGTTGGCGAGGCGGAATTTTCCTTGGCCTTATTCATGCAGACGAACCCTTTTAAGTGTCTGGACTCATGCTATTGGGAGCCACTACAGCGCCGCGCGTCCATTTGGGCGCGCAAAGGACGCTGTAGCACTTTTGATTTGCGGTCCAGCGGAAGTTTTCGCCGCCGTGTGACCGGTGGAGGCTGGGCGCGCGAATGACTGACCTGGGCGCAGAGCAGAAAGGCATGGGGCAAGCGATCGCCGCCCGGCTGTGGACCAGCCGCTGGCTGCTCGCGGCCGGTGTCGTGGCGGTCATGATCGCCTATGGCTTCGCGGGTATTTCCGCCTACGTGCTGGTACCGGCACTGCTCCTGCTGCTGGCGGCTGCACTATTGCCGGTTACAGCTGCGCGCCATTCCGCCGAGAGCGCCGGGGCAATCGAAGCGATGGGCTTGCAGCGCCTGTCCGGCGAATATCTCGCGGCCGCCGTCGCCGATCCGCTCATCATCTTCGACCAGGCCGCCACCATCGTCCACGCCAACGCCGCCGCTTTTGCCGCCTTTGGAGGCATCGCGCCCGGCATATCGCTGCCGCTGAAATTCCGGGCGCCGGAAATGCAGGCGCTGCTGGACAGCGTTCTGTCGGGCACCGTCGCCTCGGATGTTGTCGACTATACCGAGAAACTTCCCGTCGAACGGGCCTACCGGGTCAGCGCGTCCTCGGTCGGGCATGGCACCGACCTCTATGTGCTGGTCTTCAAGGACCAGAGCGAGGCACGGCGCATAGACCGCATGCGCGCCGACTTCATCGCCAATGCCAGTCACGAGTTGCGCACCCCGCTGGCCTCGATCGCTGGCTTCATCGAAACGCTACGCGGACCGGCCCGCAACGATCCGGCGGCGCGCGAGCAGTTCCTCCAGATCATGCAGAACCAGACCGGCCGCATGGCGCGACTGATCGATGATCTCCTGTCGCTGTCGCGGCTGGAGATGAAGCCCTATCTGAAGCCGGGAACCGAAGTCGATCTGCGCCAGACCGTCGACAGCGTCATCGATTCGCTCGGACCGCTCGCCCGAGAAAACAATGTCGCCATCGAACGCGATTTCGCCGAGGGGTCGCTCGATGTGCCGGGTGATCGCGACGAGTTGTTCCAGGTCTTCGAGAACCTTTTGGAAAATGCCTGCAAATACGGCCGGTCGGGCGGCCGCGTCGTGGTGTCGATCGCGCGCGGCGATGATGGTTCCGAACCAGGCATCGACGTGACGATCAGGGATTTTGGCCCCGGCATTCCCGAGGAGCATATCCCGCGCATCACCGAGCGCTTCTATCGCATCGATGTCGAGACCAGCCGGACCCAGAAAGGCACGGGACTTGGCTTGTCGATCGTCAAGCACATCCTGACGCGTCACAATGCCAGGCTGACGATCAAGTCCGAGGTCGGCAAGGGCGCCGCCTTCTCGGTCCATTTGCCGGCGCACTGATACTGCCCTAGTTTCCCACTGGACCGTTTCTTTTTTCTGTCATCCGGTTAGCGTATCAGCGGGGATTCGAGGAAACGACTCAAGATCAAGACACCCCGTGGGAAGGCATTTCGTCCATGCAGTCCGTTCACACAATGAGCGCCTTTGACGAGGAACTGAAATATCTCGCCAAGCGCATCGCAGCGATGGGCGGCCATGCCGAGCGCATGGTCGAGCAGGCGGTCGCCGCCTTGGTCAATGCCGATCCGGGATTGGCCCAGAAGGTCATTCGCGACGACATCGTGCTGGATGAGGGGCAGCGTGAGATCGACGACAAGGCGATCATCATCATCGCCAAGCGCCAGCCGATGGCGACGGACCTGCGCGAGATCGTCGGCGCCATCCGCATCTCGGCCGACCTCGAGCGGGTCGGCGACCTCGGAAAGAACGTTGCCAAACGGGTGGTCGCCGTCACCGACGGCCGTCAGCCGACCAGCCTTTTCCGCGGCCTGGAGGCGTTGGCCAACCTGGCGCTGACCCAGCTGAAGGAAGTCCTCGACGTCTATGCGTCGCGTTCGGTCGACAAGATCGGCTTCGTGCGCGACCGTGACGACCAGATCGATGCCATGTACACGTCGCTGTTTCGCGAATTGCTGACCTACATGATGGAAGATCCGCGCAACATCACGCCCTGTACGCATCTGCTGTTCTGCGCCAAGAACATCGAGCGTATCGGCGATCACGCCACCAACATCGCCGAGACCATCTACTACATCGTCACCGGCGACCAGATGCCGGCCGAGCGGCCGAAGAGCGACAAGACGGACAAGATCGGCCTCCCCGCGGCGCTGCCGGTGAAGTGAACGCACCTCCTCTCGAACGCTTGATCATATTGCGCTAAACTATCCCGAGATAAGCTTGCCGGTTCCCTAGGGAAGGCAACGCTTTCGGGAGGCCGCGATGGAATATGTCCGGGAATTCAAGCCCTCGCCGCTGACATCGGGCATCATTGCCTGTGGTGTCTACACCGCCGGGCACCGTATCGCCGATATTCCCATCGAGGAAGCCGGCGATTGGGCCAAGAAATCGGGACATGTCGTCTGGATCGGGCTGCTCGAACCCGACCGCGAACTTCTGTTGCGCGTCAAGGCGCAGTTTCATCTGCATGAGCTGGCGATCGAAGATGCCGAGCACCCGCACCAGCGGCCAAAGGTCGAGCAATATGGCGATGCATTGTTCATCGTCGCTCGCACGGCGCAATTGATCGAAGGGCGCGTCACCTTCGGCGAGACACATCTGTTTGTCGGCTCAGGCTACATCGTCAGCGTCAGGCACGGTCCTTCCACATCTTATGCCGCCGTACGCCAGCACTGGGAAAGCTGCCCGCATTCGCTGGCCAAGGGCGAGGATTTCGTCCTCTATGCCATTCTCGACTTCATCGTCGACAACTACATGCCCGTGCTCGAGCAGATCGAGGACGAGGTCGAGGCGATCGAGGACAAGGTCCTGCTGAAGCCGATGACCGGCCCCGACATCGAACGCCTCTACATGCTGCGCCGCGACCTCCTGCGTCTGCGCAACGCGGCATTGCCCCTGGTGGAAGTCTGCCGCCGGCTGACCAGCGCCGACCTGCCACAGATCCATTCGGCCATGCACCCGCTGTTCCGCGACGTGACGGATCACATCCGTACCGTCCAGGAGAAGATCGACAGCCTGCGCGAGGTGCTGGCCTTCGCCTTCGAGGCCAGTCTTCTGGTCGGTCAAAGCCAGGAAACGGCGATCTCCAAGAAACTCGCCTCCTGGGCGGCCATCCTGGCGGTGCCAACCGCATTCGCGGGCATCTACGGCATGAACTTTACCGATATGCCGGAGCTGAAGATGGAATATGGCTACCCGATGGTGCTGGCCACGATCGCGCTAATCTGCTGCTTCCTGTATTGGCGGTTCAGGAAGAATGGGTGGCTGTAAAAGAGCGAATAGCGAATAGGGAGTAGCGATTAGGGGAAAAACCGCATTGCCCCTCGCGGAAGCTCAACACTGTCTATTCGCTATTCGCTATTCGCTCAGCGATTCCGCCGCCGCTCCGCCGCTGGCTGGAACGCCACGCGGGCATGGTATTTGCAGTAGGGACCGGTTTCAGCGGCTTCGTTGCCGCAGAAATTGAAGTCCTCCGAAAGCGGATCGCCGTTCGGCCATTTGCAGGTGCGCTCTGTCAGTTCGACGAGCTGCAGATGCCGTGAGATCGGCACCACGACGTTCTCGACCGGGCGGATGTAGTGCCGCGCCACGGGTTCGGCATCGAATTGCGTCTGAAGGGCCGTCGCGCCGATCGAAGTCGTGACATGGCGTGCCGTGCTCGCGGCGCGCGCCACCGACTTCTGGACGGTCGATCCCTGCGTCGCCTTCTTCTGGCGTGCCGGCGACGCCGTCGCGCGACCGCGGCCCGACAGTTTCAGCCGGTGCACCTTGCCGATGACCGCGTTGCGGCTGACCCCTCCAAGCTGCGCAGCAATCTGGCTTGCGCTCAGACCCTCCGACCACAGTTTTCTCAAGAGTTCTACCCGCTCGTCAGTCCAGTTCATGACCGCGCTCCTCATAAGCGTGCGGCAATCAGAATCCATTCCCGACCCAGCACAACTGCTGGGGCAGACACCACATATATCTGGTGATTAGGTCCGCCGCACGAAATCTAGTTATTTCTCGACTACAACTACTCTATGCGCTGACTCGGTGACAAGAGTCCCAAGTGCAACACGAATCGGTTTTTTCGGTTTTCCCCAACTTGCCCGGTCGCTCATGAGCCGGCGTTGCGTCAGGGGGGCTTGCCGCGCGCCACTACGCGACGTTTTCGTTGACTTCATGGCCGAAAAACACGATAAGCCGCAGAAGGCCGCCGCTTTGGCGGCTTTTTTGATTTTCCGGTACCGGAGACGCATATAATGAGCGGTTCGGCGCTTTACGAGACCTTTGCTCGCGCACCCCTGGCCTTCGACCATGGGGAAGGCACCTGGCTGGTTACCGACAAGGGCGAGCGATATCTCGATTTCGCCGGCGGTATCGCGGTCAATTCGCTTGGCCACGGCCATCCGCATCTGGTCGCGGCCCTCACCGAACAGGCGGCGAAACTCTGGCACGTCTCCAATCTCTATGAAATCCCGGGGCAGAGCAGGCTTGGCGAGCGGCTGGCTGATGCCACCTTCGCCGACAAGGTGTTCTTCACCAATTCCGGCGCCGAGGCGCTGGAATGCGCGATCAAGACGGCGCGGCGCTACCATTTCGTCAAGGGCCATCCCGAGCGCTTCCGCGTCATCACCTTCGAAGGCGCCTTCCATGGCCGCACGCTGGCGACCATCGCGGCTGGCGGCCAGTACAAATACCTCGAAGGCTTCGGACCCAAGGTCGAAGGCTTCGACCAGGTCGGTTTCGACGACATCGACGCCGCTGAAAAGGCGATCACGCCGGAGACCGCCGCGATCCTGATCGAGCCGGTGCAAGGCGAGGGCGGTATCCGTCCGGTGCCGACACAGTCGCTGAAGCGGCTGCGGCAGCTCTGCGAACAGCACGGCCTGTTGTTGATCTATGACGAGGTCCAGTGCGGCATCGGCCGTACCGGCAAGCTGTTCGCGCATGAGTGGTCGGGTGTGACGCCCGACATCATGGCCATCGCCAAGGGCATTGGCGGCGGTTTCCCGATGGGCGCCTGCCTTGCCACCGACGAGGCAGCCGTCGGCATGACCGCCGGCGTGCACGGCACCACATTCGGCGGCAATCCGCTGGCAATGGCGGTCGGCAACGCCGTGCTCGACGTGGTGCTGGAAGATGGCTTTCTCGAGGATGTCCAGCGCAAGGCGCTGCTGATGAAGCAGGGGCTTGCGTCAATAGCTGACGAATTCCCCGAAATAGTCGAGGATATCAGGGGCACCGGGCTGATGCTCGGCCTCAAATGCGCGATGCCCAACGGCAAGGTGAACATGGCGCTGCGCGACCAGCATTTGCTGGCCGTTCCGGCCGGCGACAACGTCATCCGACTGCTGCCACCGCTCACCGTCATCGATGCCGAGATTCACGAAGCGCTCAACCGCATCCGCGCTGGCGCCAAGGGCCTGTCGGAGGCCATGGCCTCCGCCGCCGCGAAGTAATCCGGAACCATTCCTGATGTCAGTCCGCCATTTCACTGATCTTTCCACCGTTTCCGAAGGCGATTTGCGCTTCATGCTGGATGACGCGGTGACGCGAAAGGCGCGTCTCAAGGCCGGTGAACGGACCAAGCCGCTCGAAGGCAAGGTGCTCGCGATGATCTTCGACAAACCATCGACGCGCACGCGCGTTTCTTTCGACGTCGGCATGCGCCAGCTTGGCGGCGAGACTATCATGTTGACCGGCACCGAGATGCAGCTAGGCCGCTCCGAGACCATCGCCGATACCGCCAAGGTGCTGTCGCGCTACGTCGATGCGATCATGATCCGCACCACCTCGCATGAGCGGCTGCTGGAGCTGACCGAGAACGCGACCGTTCCGGTGATCAACGGCCTGACCGACGACACCCATCCCTGCCAGCTGATGGCCGACATCATGACTTTCGAGGAGCATCGCGGGCCGGTGGCTGGCAAGACGATCGCCTGGACCGGCGACGGCAACAATGTGCTGCACTCGCTGCTCGAGGCCTCGGCACGGTTCCGCTTCAACCTCAACGTCGCCGTGCCCGAAGGCAGCGAACCGGCGCAGAAGCATATCGACTGGTCCAAGGCGCATGGCGGCAAGCTGCATTTCACCCGCTCGCCCGAGGAAGCCGTCGACCAGGCCGACTGCATCGTCACCGACTGCTGGGTGTCGATGGGCCAGGAACACCGTGCTCGCGGCCACAATGTCTTCTCGCCCTATCAGGTCAACGCAGCGCTGATGGCCAGGGCAAAGCCCGATGCCCTGTTCATGCATTGCCTGCCGGCCCACCGCGGCGAGGAGGTGACCGACGAGGTCATTGACGGGCCGCATTCGGTGGTGTTCGACGAGGCCGAGAACCGGCTCCACGCCCAGAAGGCCGTACTCGCCTGGTGCCTCGGTGCTTGAAGTCTCTTGGTGCTTGAAGTGTCTTGGGCGCCCGAAATGCCTGGGCGCCCTGAAATGCCCAGGCGCTTGATCTGCGGAGGCGCGATGCTTATCTGCGCCGCATCACGCAAATCAAGCGCGTTTGGACGCATGTGCCCACCAGGGCCCCATGGCCGCGCCCTGGAGCTTTGTCATGTTGGAAAGCCATCAAGTGACTGAACATCACCCCAAACTCGGCGAGTTCGGCTACGCCGGCGACGATCACGTCGTTCCCTTCGAAGTCGGTCCGCTCGACGTGCGTGGCCGCACGGTCCAGCTCGGGCCGATGCTCGACGCTATCCTTGGCCGCCACGACTATCCCGAGCCGGTCGCCCGCCTGCTGGCGGAAGCCTGTGTGCTGACGGTGCTGCTCGGCACCTCGCTCAAGTTCGAAGGCAAGTTCATCCTGCAGACCCGTACCGATGGGCCTGTCGACATGCTGGTCGCGGACTTTTCCACGCCCTCGGCGCTGCGCGCCTATGCGCGTTTCGACGCCGACCGGCTGGAGGCACTGATCGCGGCCGGCGAGACCTCGCAGCAAACGCTGCTTGGCAGCGGTGTGCTGGCACTGACCATCGACCAGGGCGCCCATACGCAGCGCTATCAGGGTATCGTCCAGCTCGACGGCGAGACGCTGGAAGAGGCGGCGCGCACCTATTTCCGCCAGTCGGAACAGATCCCGACCGACCTAAGGCTCTCGGTCGCCAAGCTGCTGACGCCCGGTGTCGGCGGTGCGCGCGAGCAGTGGCGCGCCGGCGGCATCCTGGCGCAGTTCCTGCCGCAATCGCCCGAGCGCATGCGCATTCCGGACCTGCCGGGTGGGGATGGCGATCCGCGCGAGGAGATCCATAATCCGACAGACAATTCCTGGCAGGAGTTGCTGGCCTTGCTCGGCACCATCGAGCCGACCGAATTGATCGACCCGACCATCGGCGCCGAGCGGCTGCTCTATCGCTTGTTCCACGAGCATGGCGTGCGCGTCTTCGGCGGCGTTCCCGTCGCCGATCAGTGCTCATGCTCCCGGGACAAGATCCGCGGCATCCTCGAAGGCTTCTCCGCGCAGGAGATCAAGGACAGCACCGAGGATGGCGGCATCCACGTCGCCTGCGAGTTCTGCTCGACGCGGTACGACTTCGATCCGGCGGAATTTGCGGCTCAGTGAGCTATCTTTCCTTCTCCCCGTTCACGGGGAGAAGGTGCCGGCAGGCGGATGAGGGGCAGCGCGACCGCCGGTGCTCAGTTCACCGTGCGCCTTGTCCCCGGCAGATCGAGCGAGAAGGCGGGGATTGCGATGTCGAACGTCTCGCCGCGCTTGTTGCGCATCGTGTAGCGTCCGACCATGATCCCGGACGGTGTCGAGAGCGGGCAGCCGGACGTATATTGATAGCTGTCGCCGGGATTGAGCTCCGGCTGGTCGCCGACAACGCCCGGCCCGCGCACTTCCTCGACCCGGCCAGCACCATCGGTGATGTGCCAGTAGCGCGACAACAACTGCACGAACTCGTCCGACTGGTTGTCGATCGTTATCTGATAGCCCCAGACATAGCGGTTCTCCGAGGGATCCGAACGGTCCTCGAGATAGAACGGCCTGACCTGCACTTCGATGTTGCGCGTCACGGCGCGGTACATGAGCGGCTCCAAACAATCCGACGATTTTCGACGCTCCCGGTGAGCAGGTCAACGTGCGCGTCTTGTCGCGCCCGGCCTTGAACCGCAGGTGCCGACAAAGAATGTCATTTAAGTGACACACGACAATGGTGGTGTGCACGAACCGGGCGACTCGGCGCTCTGTCGAACTGTTGAAAACGGCCATGATGCGGGCCGCCTTTCCGGAGTGACCAGATCTCGATGGAACTCACCTTCATAGCCGCCTCGCTTTCGACCGCTCTCATCCTCTCAAACGCCGCCAGCATTTCGCTCGCCGCCTCACGGCTGAAACGGCGCGGCACGATCGCTCCGCCCGCCGGCAAGTCGCAACCGGTATCGATCGTCGTCCCGTCGCGTGGCGTCGAGGCATTCACGCATGAAACGCTGGAACGCGCCTTCGCGCTCGACTGGCCACATTATGAGCTGATCTTCTGCGTCGCCCATGCGGACGACCCGGTGGTCAAACTGATAAACAGGGCGATTGCCCGGTTTTCCAAGGTGCCGGCCCGGCTGCTGATTGGCGATGACCGTGTCAGCGCCAATCCAAAGCTCAACAATTGCGTCAAGGGCTGGGAAGCGGCGCGCCACAACTGGGTCATCCTTGCCGATTCCAACGTCTTGATGCCGAGGGACTATGTCCAGCACATGATGGCGGCATGGCGGCCCGACACCGGTCTTGTCTGCTCGACGCCGATCGGTTCGCGACCCGAGGGTTTCTGGGCCGATGTCGAATGCGCCTTCCTCAACACATTGCAGGCCCGCTGGCAGTATGCCGGCGAGGCGCTCGGCCTCGGCTTTGCCCAGGGCAAGAGCATGCTATGGAACAAGCCGATGCTGAACGCCAATGGCGGCATTCGCGCGCTGGCCGCCGAGATCGCCGAGGACGCCGCCGCCACCAAGCTGGTCAACGGCCTCGGGCTGCGCGTCAATCTCGTAGCGGCGCCCTTCGAGCAGCCGCTCGGCCAGCGCACCGTTGGCGAGATCTGGTCGCGCCAGGCCCGTTGGGCGCGCCTGCGCCGCGTCACCTTTCCGCTGTTCTTCGCGCCGGAACTCCTGACCGGCGCAGCGGTGCCTCTCGCGCTGGCGCTGGTTGCGGCGGCGAGCGCGGGCGTCAGCCTCTGGGCAACCGTGATTGCCATGTTGGCGGCCTTCTACCTTCCGGAATGCGCGCTGGCCTTGTCCAAGGGCTGGCATCTGTCGCCGCGCATGGTCGCGGCGATGATCGCGCGCGACGTGATGCTCCCGTCCATCTGGGCGCGCGGCTGGCTCGGCGGCGCCGTCGACTGGCGCGGCAATGCCATGACCATCCGCACCAAGGCGGCCGAATTGGAGGAGACGCCGTCGCGCGCCTGATCGCCGCGGACGACGCTCCTAAGCAGCTTATCTAGCGGCCTGCAAAGCCTGCGCGATGTCTTCCAGCAGGTCGTCGGCGTCCTCCAGGCCGACAGACAGCCTGAGCGTGCCAGGCCCGATGCCGAGTTCGGCGCGGGCCTCGTCGCTCAAATTCTTGTGCGTCGTCGTCGCGGGATGGGTGATCAGGCTCTTGGCATCGCCGAGATTGTTCGAGATCAGCACGATGTCGAGGGCGTTCTGCAGGGCGAAGGCCGCCGGCTTGCCACCCTTGACGTCGAGGCAAATCAGCGTCGAGCCGCCCGACATCTGCTTCTTGACGATATCAGCCTGCGGGTGGTCGGCGCGGCCGGGATAGATGACGCGAGCGATCTGCGGCTGCTCGGCCAGGAAGTCGGCGATCCTGCCGGCGCTTTCCGTCTGCTGGCGCACGCGCAGCGGCAGCGTCTCGAGGCCCTTCAGCAAGGTCCAGGCATTAAACGGCGACAAGCTGGGGCCGGTGTGGCGGAAATAGTCGTGCAGGTTTTCGTCGATCCACTTCTTGTCCGACAGTATGACACCGCCCAGACAGCGGCCCTGGCCGTCAATGTGCTTGGTGGCCGAGTAGACGACGATGTGCGCGCCAAGCTGCAACGGCTTCTGCTGCAGCGGCGTAGCGAAGACGTTGTCGACGACAAGCCGCGCGCCGATCGAGTTGGCAAGCGAGGCAACGGCCGCGATGTCGACGACTTCCAGCGTCGGATTGGTCGGGCTTTCCAGGAAGAACAGCTTGGTGTTCGGCCTGACCGCCTTTTCCCAATTGGCAATGTCGGTGCCGTCGACCAAAGTCGCCTCGATGCCATAGCGCGGCGCCAGCGTCTCGACCACCCAGCGGCAGGAGCCGAACAGCGCGCGCGCCGCCACTATATGGTCGCCGGCCTTGACGCTGCACAGCAGCGCCGCCGTCACCGCCGCCATGCCCGATGCCGTGGCGCGCGCGTCCTCGGCGCCTTCCAGCGCGCACATGCGCTTTTCGAACATGTCGACGGTCGGGTTGGCGTAACGCGAATAGATGAAGCCAGGCTCTTCGCCCTTGAAGCGGGCTTCCGCCGCCTGGGCGGTCTTGTAGACATAGCCCTGGGTCAGATACATCGCCTCGGAGGTTTCGCCGAAGCCGGAACGCAGGGTTCCGCCATGCACGAGTGCCGTCTGAGGTTTCCAGTTGCGCTTCTTGGTGCTCATCGCTTTGTTCCAGACACAAAAAAACCGGCCGCGAAAGTCGCAACCGGTCCATACGGCCTTGCGGCCCGACGGTCCTTTAGCGACTTGTTTAACGTGGCTGCAAGCCGACCGGCCAAATCACCACGGGATAACGACCCTTTAGACCCGCGCCACGCTTGCGTCAATTGCCGGCTTCATTAAGAGGTTTGTACCAAGGCAGGTTCCGCAAAGTGCCCAGCGGTTTTGCGGCAAGAACCTGCAACAAAGGAGACCAGTCTTGGGGCGGAGCCAGACTTTGCGGCAGACAGGCATTCTTCCCGATCAGGACATTTCGGCGCTGTTCCAGTCCGGCGCGCTGAAGTCGCCGCGTGCGCTTGATGCCGACCAGATCCAGCCGGCTAGTCTTGATCTCAGATTGGGCGAAAAGGCCTGGCGGGTGCGGGCCTCGTTCCTGCCCGGTCCCAACCACAAGGTCTCGGAAAAGCTCGATCGGCTGCAGTTGCACGAGATTAATCTGGCCGAAGGCGCGGTTCTCGAAACCGGCTGCGTCTATATCGTGCCGCTGCTCGAAAGCCTGGCCCTGCCGGCCGACATTTCGGCCTCGGCCAATCCAAAGAGCTCGACCGGTCGCCTCGACATCTTCACCCGCGTCATGACCGACCGTGGCCACGAGTTCGACAAGATCGCCGCCGGCTACAACGGTCCGCTCTATCTCGAAGTCAGCCCGCGCACCTTCCCGATCGTTGCGCGCACCGGTTCGCGCCTGTCTCAAATCCGCTTTCGCACCGGCAACGCGCTGCTTTCAGAAGCCGAACTGCATGAATTGCACAGCGCCGAGATGCTGGTCGCCACCGAGCCGCCAAACATTTCCGGAGGCGGCATCGCGCTGTCGATTGATCTCAACGGCGACAAGGATGGGCTGGTAGGCTATCGCGGCAAGCACCACACTGGCCTCATCGATGTCGACAAGCGTGCCGCCCAGGATGTCCTCGACTTCTGGGAGCCGATCCACAAGAGCGGCGCCGGCGAACTGGTGCTCGATCCCGACGAGTTCTACATCCTCGTCAGCCAGGAGGCGGTGCATGTGCCGCCGCTCTACGCCGCCGAGATGACGCCCTTCGATCCGCTGGTCGGCGAGTTCCGTGTCCACTATGCCGGATTTTTCGATCCGGGGTTCGGCCATTCGGCGGCCGGCGGCACCGGCAGCCGCGCGGTGCTCGAAGTGCGTAGCCACGAAGTGCCGTTCATCCTCGATCATGGCCAGATTGTCGGCCGGCTGGTCTACGAACACATGCTAAAGCGCCCGCAGGCGCTTTACGGGACCGATCTCGGCTCGAACTATCAGGCACAAGGCCTGAAGCTGTCCAAACATTTCCGCCCGCGCTGAACTCCCATTACCACCGGCCGATGCTTGCCCACGGGCAAGATTTTTGAGGTCGAAATGGGGCCTCGCCCGCCCTTCGAGCCCCACCAGGGGAGAAGGCAGAGTTGGCGCCAGTTACAGCGCCTTCACCGCCACCTTCACCGGCTTTTCGATTTCCAGCGGGTTGCGCAGCGGCAGGCCGAAATCCCCGGCCTCGATCTCGAACACGTCGCCGGCTTCGGTCGTGACGCCGTCGGCGAAGGACAGCGTGGCCGTTCCGAACATATGCACATGCACATCGCCCGGCTGGCGGAACGCCGAATATTTGAAATGGTGGTGCTCGAGATTGGCGATGGTGTGCGACATGTTCGCTTCGCCCGACAGGAACGGCTTCTCCCACATTGTCCTGCCGTCGCGCACGATGCGTGACGTGCCGCGGATGTCCGAAGGCAGGTCGCCGATCAGAATTTCGGGCCCGAACGAGGCATTGCGCAGCTTGGAGTGGGCGAGGAACAGATAGTTCACGCGTTCGGTCACATGGTCCGAGAATTCGTTCGACAGCGTGAAGCCGACACGGAATGGCGCGCCGTCATCGCCGATGACATAGATCCCGGCGATCTCTGGTTCTTCGCCGGCATCCTTGGCAAAGGCCGGTGACATGAGCGCGGCACCAGGCGCGACCGCCATGGTACCGTTGCCCTTGTAGAACCATTCCGGCTGCACGCCGACCTGGCCTTTCGCGGGCTTGCCGCCTTCCAGTCCCATGCGGAACATCTTCATGGAATCGGTAAGTTGCTCCTCGCCGTCGGTGCTGAGCTTCTTGTGCATGGAATCGCGCGTCGCGGCCGAACCGAGATGCGTTAATCCCGTGCCGGTCAGATGCAGATGCGCCGGGTCGGGGTGATTGATCGGCGACAGGAGGCGGCCCCTCTTGTAGGCGGCGTCGAGATCGACCGTCTCGCCCAGTCCCTTGCGTTCGATCAGGGCCGTCAGGCCGACGCCGGTGCGGGCGGCCTCCATCGCCAGCGAATAGACGCTGCGCGCGCCGTTGATGATCCGGGTCTTCCCGCCGCTGCGGGCAACGACACGGATCGTCTCGGCGTCGTCGAGAATCTGCGAGATCAGCATGATCAGTCCTCTCTCATTTATCTGTATCCGGCTGCCAATGGGCAAACCCTGACCGGCGCGGCGCGGGAACGCGCCACGGTTGAAACGTTTCGTCCGGATTGCGTTCGCGAACCTGGTCCTTCCCCGGACTTCTTGGTGCCGACGGGCCGCCGGCAGCTTCGCGATCTAGAACCCGTATGCCTCCTAGTCCTCGCCCCAGCCCTTAAGCCTTGTTCTTGTTGTAGACGTCGAAGATGACGGCCCCGAGCAGGACCAGTCCCTTGACCACCTGCTGCCAGTCGACATTGACGCCCATGATCGACATGCCGTTGTTCATCACGCCCATGATGAAGCCGCCGACCACAGCGCCGATGACCTGGCCGACGCCGCCCATCGCCGAGGCGCCGCCGATGAAGACGGCCGCGATGACGTCGAGCTCGCTGCCGAGGCCCGCTGCCGGCACGGCCTGGCCGAGACGCGCCGCGATGATCAGGCCGCCGAGCGCCGACAGCACGCCCATATTGACGAACACCAGGAGCGTCAGGCGCTCGGTGTTGATGCCCGACAGTTGCGCCGCCTTGGCGTTGCCACCCATGGCGTAGATGCGGCGGCCAATGGTCATGCGCTTGGTGACGAAGACGAACAATGAAATCAGCACGCCCATCACCAGCAGCACGATCGGCAGGCCCCGATAGGTCGCGAACTGGAAGACCAGGAACAGCGCCAGCGCGCTGCCTACCAGGATCTTGATGACGAACAGCGTGAAAGGCTCGGCCTCATAACCGTGGCGTTCGCGCTTGCGCCGCGCCCTGAAGCCGAAATAGGCGTAGGCGAGCACCGCGATCACGCCCAGCACGATCGTCGTCATGTGCAGCGTGAGCCCGCTACCCAAAATAGTCTTGCCGGCCGCATTCACCGTCGGTGGGATCAGCGTCAGCGGGCCGATTACGTCCGGGATGAAGCCGGAACTCAATGCCTTGAAACTGTCGGGAAGCGGACCGACCGAGGAGCCACCGCCAAGCAGCGCCTGGCAAATGCCGCGGAAGATCAGCATGCCGGCGAGCGTCACGATGAAACTTGGTATGCGGTGATAGGCGATCCAGTAGCCTTGCGCCCCACCGATCAACCCACCGACGATCAGGCAGACGATCGAGACCACGAGCGGGTTGCTGAACATGCCAAGCGGCCAAATGACCATCATCATGGCGGCAAGTGCGCCGATGAAGCCGGCGACCGATCCTACGCTGAGATCGATGTAGCCGGCGACGATGACCAGCAGCATGCCGAGCGCCATCACGATGATGAACGAGTTCTGCTGCACCAGGTTGCTGAGGTTGACCGGTTTGAACAGCGTTCCCGACGTCGTGTACTGGAAGAACAGCATGATGACGATCAGCGCGATGATCAGGCCGTATTCGCGCAGGTTCGTCGTCAGCGCCGAAACGGCGATGCGAGGACCCTGCTTGACGTCCTCGGCGGTGCCGCTTTGCGGCGCGGGAGCGCTGTCTGTGCTCATGATGCTTTTCCTTCTCCGCGAACAATGGCGCGCATGATTTTTTCCTGGCTGGCGTCGCTTGCCGCCATCTCGCCGACGATGCGCCCTTCGTTCATGACATATATTCTGTCCGAGATGCCGAGCAGTTCCGGCATTTCCGATGAGATGACGATGATCGCCTTGCCCTCGGCGGCGAGGCGAGCGATGATTGTATAGATTTCGTACTTGGCACCGACGTCAATGCCGCGCGTCGGCTCGTCGAGGATCAGAACTTCCGGGTCGGCGAACAGCCATTTCGATAGCACCACCTTCTGCTGGTTGCCGCCCGAGAGATTGCCGGTCAGCTGATAGACGCTGGATGCGCGGATATTGGTCTTTTTGCGATAATCGTTGGCGACGCTCATTTCGCGCATATCGTCGATGACGCCGCCATTGGAAACGCCGGCGAGGTTGGCCAACGTCACATTGTGCTTGATGTGGTCAATGAGGTTCAGCCCATAGGTTTTGCGGTCTTCGGTGACGTAGGCGATGCCGTTCTGCACCGCCTTGCCCACTGTCGAAAGGTCCACGGGCTTGCCGTTGAGCAGCACCTCGCCGCTGATGCGCCGGCCATAGGAGCGACCGAACAGGCTCATGGCGAATTCGGTGCGGCCGGCGCCCATCAGCCCGGCGATGCCGACAACTTCGCCCTTGCGCACCTTGAGGTCGATGCTCTTGATCACTTGCCGTTCGGCATGGATCGGGTGGTAGACGGACCAGTCCTTGACCTCGAAAATGACGTCGCCGATATGAGGCTCGCGCGGCGGGTAGCGATCGTCGAGGGACCGGCCGACCATGGAGGTGATGATCCGGTCCTCGCTGATGTCCTTCCTCGGCAATGTCTCGATCGTGCGCCCGTCGCGGATGACCGTCACCTTGTCGGCGACGCGGTTCACCTCATTGAGCTTATGGGAGATCAGGATTGAGGTCATGCCCTGCCGCTTGAACTCAAGTAAAAGATCGAGCAGCGCCTGGCTGTCCTTCTCGCTGAGCGATGCCGTCGGCTCATCGAGGATCAGGAGCTTCACTTCCTTGCTGAGTGCCTTGGCGATCTCGACCAGCTGCTGCTTGCCGACGCCGATATGGGTGATCAGCGTCTTGGGGTCTTCCTTGAGCCCGACTTTCTTCAAAAGCCCGGACGTGCGTGCCTCGTTGGCGTCCCAGTCGATGACGCCGTAGCTGGCGTGCTCGTTGCCGAGGAAAATGTTCTCGGCGATCGACAGCATCGGCACCAGCGCAAGTTCCTGGTGGATGATGACAATGCCCTTGTGTTCGCTGTCATGGATGCCTTTGAAATGGCATTCCTGGCCCTGAAAAATGATCTGGCCATCATAGGTCCCGGAGGGATAGACGCCCGACAGCACCTTCATCAGGGTCGACTTGCCGGCGCCATTTTCGCCGACCACGGCGTGGATCTCGCCTTCCTCTACGCTGAGGTTGACGTTCGAGAGCGCCTTCACGCCGGGGAACGTCTTGGTGATGTCGCGCATCTCCAAAATCGTCGAGGTCATCAGGACAAGCTCCTAGGAGGCCGGTAGAACTCATACCGGGGTCGCTTTTAACGAAAAGGGGCCCTGCGTTGCGCAGGACCCCTGACTTTATAACCGAAATTACTTCAGGTCTTCGGCCTTGATGTAGCCGGAGTCGACGACCAGCGCCTGGTAGTTCGACTTGTCGACTTCATGCGGCGTCAACAGGATCGAGGGAACGACCTTGACGTCGTTGTTGTAGGTCTTTTCATCGAGGCCTTCCGGCTTGCCGCCCGAGAGCACCTTGTCGACCAGCTGCACCGTGGCCTTGGCCAGTTCGCGGGTGTCCTTGAACACGGTCGAGTACTGCTCGCCCGAGATGATCAGCTTGACCGACGCGGTCTCGGCGTCCTGGCCGGTCACGATCGGCCAGGGCTGTGCGTCCGTGCCGTACCCGACAGCGCGCAGCGAGGCGGTGATGCCGCGCGACAGGCCGTCATAGGGCGACAGGACGCCATCGACGCGGCTGCCGTCCGAGTAGTTGGCCGACAGGAGGTTGTCCATACGTGCCTGGGCGGTTGCCGCGAGCCAGCGCAGCGTGCCGACCTTGTCCATGCCGGTCTGGCCGGACTTGATCTTGATCGAGCCGTCGTCGATCAGCGGCTGCAGGACGGAGATTGCGCCGTTGTAGAAGAAGAAGGCGTTGTTGTCGTCGGGCGAGCCGCCGAACAGTTCGACGTTCCACGGCTTGGTGTTCGGGAAACGCTCCTTGAGCCCCTTGACCAGCGAATTCGCCTGGATCACGCCGACGCCGAAATTGTCGAAAGTGGTGTAATAGTCGACATTGGCGGTCTTCTTGATCAGGCGGTCATAGGCGACGACGACGACGCCCGCGTCGTTGGCCTTCTGCAGCGCATCCGACAGGGTGGTGCCGTCGATCGAGGCGATGATCAACGCCTTCGGGCCCTTGGTGATTTCATTTTCCAGCTGGCTGAGCTGGTTGGGGATGTCGTCCTGCGCGTACTGCAGGTCGACAGTGTAGCCGAGAGCCTCGAGCTGGGATTTGACGGCGTCGCCGTCATTGATCCAGCGCTGCGAGGTCTTGGTCGGCATCAGCACGCCGACAAGACCCTTGTCGGCCGCGTGCGCCTGATAGCTCATGGCAGCGATGCCAAGGGCCGCGACGGCGGCCAGCGTTTTGATGATCTTCAACTTACTCTCCCTGGTTGATGGACGCGACACCTCGGGGCTTCGCGGGCCGCGCAGCCAGACAGGAGCGCAAACGCGCCGCTGTCGGCTTTATCGATCTCCGGTATCCTCCCAATCGGCTCCGCGATGCAGTTTCAATCGATACGATTTTGGTCGTTACCGCCCTTGCACCCCGGAACGCGCGGAGGGTGGGTCGCTTTGCCATAACTGTCAAATGCGATCTTTGGTGGTTGCTATACCGAAACCGGTATGATCTAGCATGCGGAAAGGAACCGGCGGAAGGGCTGGAAGATCATGGCGGCATTGCGCGATCCCGATGCGATTCCCGTAAGTTACGAGAAGCTCCCGGGCAATGGGGAGACACTCCTGCGCAGTGGCTTGAGCTTGCGCCACATGCGCATGATCGCCGCCCTCGACGATCACGGACGGGTGAGCGCCGCGGCCCAGGTCATGAACATCTCCCAGCCGGCCGCCTCGCGCATGATCGCCGAGATGGAGGCGGTGCTCGACGTGAAGCTGTGCGAACGGCTGCCGCGCGGCGTGACCCTCACCCCCTATGGCCAGGCGCTCGCCAGGCGCGCCCGCTCGATCCTGCTCGAGATGCGCGAAGCCGACCGCGAGATTGCCGAGCTCAAGGCCGGCAAGGGCGGTTCGGTGTTCCTCGGCGCCGTGACGGCGCCGGCGATCGAATTGGCCGTGCCGGCGATTCGCGAGATCCGCCGCATCTACCCGCGCATCGAGATCACCATGCAGGTCGAAACCTCCAATGTGCTCGCCCGCGAGCTGATCGCCTCGCGCCACGACTTCATCATCGCCCGCATTCCCGACGACCTCAATCCGCGGCTGTTCGAATCCCGCGTGATCGGCGTCGAGAAAGCCTGCCTGATCGTGCGCCGCGGCCACCCGCTCGCGAGGGGTAATGTAGTGCGGCTGGAAGACACCGCTGCCTATGACTGGGTCTTCCAGTCAGGCGGTTCGCCCTTGCGCCAGGCGATGGAGAGCAATTTCCTGAACCGCAACATCGCGCTGCCGGACCGGATCTTGAATACCAGCTCGCTGCTGCTCACGCTGGTCATGGTCGCTCAATCCGATGCCATAGCGCCGGTCTCGGTGCAGGTGGCGAAGTTCATCCAGAACCCGGACGGACTTGCCGGCGCCATCGACGTCGTCCAGACCGAGTTCGACATCGAGGTCAGGCCCTACAGCCTGATCACGGTCAGGAATCGCGTACTGTCACCGGCGGCCAAGATGCTGCATGATTTCATCCTGCGTGAAGTGGGGTGATGGAACGAGAACCACCTCCGCGCGTTCAAAACCGATCGGCATGCGCGCTGGAGCCTGTTTCGGGCGAGGGAACGAGGTGTCGGTAGTTAACAGCTCGGGAGGTTTTTATGGAACGTCGGTTGTTTCTTGCTGGAATGCTTGGCGTTGCGGGGGCGGTTGCGTTTGCAAGCGTGGCCCGACCCGGCCGCGCGCTTGCCGGTGTTCCCCAGGGCAATGGAATTCTCGATGAGTTGGACAAGCCGGATCCGGCTGTCTTCGAAGGGGATGACGAGGTCGAACTGGAGCAGGTCTCCCACCGCCGTTGGCATCGCTGGAGACATCACGGTCCCGATGGCTACTGGCGTCGGCGCCATGGACGCCGCCGCGGCTGGAGACGGGTTTGCCGCAGCTACTGGCGCCACGGACGCCGCCGCGTCCGCTGCTGGCGCGAGCGCGTCTGGCTCGGCGTCTGGCTGTAATCGCTTCTGGCTGACGTCAAAGGGCGGCCACCACAGCGTGGCCGGCCTTTGCGCGTATCTTCAGGGCTCTTCGAGCCCAAGGCGCGGCTTTGATTACCCAACTGTAACGTGTTTGGGCCTGCATTCTGCCTTAGCCTAAGGTCGAATCGACGGAACCATATAGGCCTTTGTCCGTTGAGGCGCTGTTTAAGCGGAGCTTTGACCATGGCGGGGGACCATCAAGAAGAATGGCATTCTGCAATCGACATGACGCGGGCCGCGGATCATCGGCACGCATGAAGGGCGTCGCGATACTGACCGAAGCCCGCAGCGGCTCCGAATGGCTTGGCAGCCTCACAAACAGCACGGGATTGTTCGGCAAGTCGGCCGAGTGGCTCGACACGACCAATCTGGGGTGCAAGCCGAAATCCTTCGATGATCTGCTGTCCGCCGTGATCCATCGCGGCGGGACTGCGAACGGCACGTTCGCCGTGAAGCTGTTTCCACGGCACCTTCACTGGTCGCAGGCCAAATACGGAGCCGACTTCCTGGCGGAATGCGGCCGGCGCCATGACATGGGTCTGGTCCTGCTGGAGCGACGGGACCGTCTTCGCCAAGCGATTTCCTATTGCCGGGCAAAGGCGTCGGGCCATTGGAGAAGCACGATGGGCGGCGCGGATCTGGTTCCGCAATACGACTTCGCCGGTATCTGCCAGGCCTATTTCCTGATCGAGCAGAGCTATGCCTTCTGGGAGGCTTACCTGCGGTTGGCCGATCTGCATTACGATCGCTTTTTCTATGAGGATCTGTTGGACGATCCTCGTCCTTACGTTGCGTCGGTGGCCCGGCAGTTGTCGGTGGAAATGCCGGACGGAGAGTTCGAGACGAATTTGCGCCTGCAGCGGGACGACCTCACCGAAGATTGGGCGGAGCGGTTCCGCAACGACGTCAAATCGGAAGACCTGCTGGCGCATCTGCCCAGGAAGGTGGCGCCGCGGAATATCAACAACCTCGCCCGGTTCCTCCTCAAGAAGCAGATGCGAATCGGCCAAGCCTAGGCTCACCGACAGTGCTGCCAAATGGACGGGTTCCGCCTAGGCCAACGGACTCTTGGCTTCAGGGTGGAGCGGGTAGCGGGAATCGAACCCGCGCGTTCAGCTTGGGAAGCTGACAGGCTACCATTACATCATACCCGCGCTGCAGCCTCGTTATCATGACGGCATGGCTTGGGGCAATCGCAAACCGGTCTCACAATGCGGGCTTCGCCAGCTCACCGGTGACGGTCGGCGCCGGCTCCCTGGCCTTTGCGACATCGCCGCCGGCGGCGAAGCTCGGCCAGTATTTCGAGATGGCCAGCGTCGCGCCGGCGGAAGAGAAATGCCCATAGTCGAAATAGAGAAACTGCTTGCTGGTGGCATCCTCATAGGAACAGCCGATGGCGTCGCACAGATAGGTAAGTGGATCGATGAAGGTCGCGCCCTTGGCGAAGAGCTGCACCTGTTTGTTGATGTCGGGATCCATGGCCATCGGCCAGGATGTGTTCGCGGCGCCTTCGTGTTTAGCAAAGAAAGCGACCTTCTGGACGTCGGCGATGAACTCCGGAGACTGGCCGATGACATAGACCTTGACACCCATGTCGCGCAGCCGGTCGATCGTCGTCTGCAGTCCGTCGAAGCCCCTGGCCTGGTAGTCCGTCCATCGGCCGCTCAGGATCACCGCCTGGATCTTGGCATCGCGGATGATCGACAGCGCCCGTTCGTTGAAGCGGGTGCAGGTTGGCCTGGCGTAGGAAAAATAACTGAGGTTGGGTGGACAGCCGGCATAGGTATATTGGATGACGTTGGCCTGGATTTTCTGCGCGTTGGCCTCCAGGCCCGAAACATAGTGAGCCGCGAAGGAATCGCCCCACAGCAGCACATTGGTGGGAAAGCCATGCGTGCGCGTGCAGTCGGCAAGGTTCCAATTCTCGATCCGGCTCGTACCCTCGTTGAAGCAGACGCCATTGCGCCAGTCGTCCACCACGATCCGTTGCGTCGAGAAATCGGGGAACCGCTGCGGAAAGCCCTTGCCGAGCACACCGGCCAGACCGCCGACGCACAGCAGGGCGATCGCCGTCGCCGAAAAGGCAAAGATCGGCAGCGGGGCGGTGAAGGTTCGCTTCTGCCGGAAAGGCTGCTCGACATATTTCCACGAGAAGGTCGCGAGGGCGAAGCTGGCCAGCGTCATCGCGACGATCGTGGGCACCGAGATGGCTTTCAGCGAGAGGTAATGGACGAAGGAATTGATCGGCCAGTGAACAAGATAGAGCGAATAGGAGATGAGGCCGACCCAGACCATCGGAGCGAATTGAAGCACACGCGTGGCGACAGGCACGGGCCGGGCCGCGTGATTCTGGCCCGCGTAGATGAGCAGGGCCGTTCCGATGCAGGGAAACAGGGCATTGTAGCCGGGAAACGGATCGCTTTCCGAAATCGTCAGGAAACCGAATGCGAGCAGGGCAAAGCCTGCAAGGCCGACCAGTTCCGTTGCCGTCCGGTTGGCAAGTGGCGGCGGCTTTTTCAGCATCAGCATGGCACCCAGCGCCAGCTCCCAGGCGCGTGTCGGCAAGAGGTAGAAGCCGGCGGTCGGCGCCATCGTGGTCGCCATGACCGCCAGGGCAAAACTGCCGATGGCGATCGGCAGAAGTATCGTCAACCAGCGCTTCGAGGCATACCGGTAGATCAGATACACAAGGATCGGCGCGAAGATGTAATACTGCTCCTCGACCGAAAGCGACCATGTGTGCAGCAGCGGCCGCAGTTCGGCGTCGATCGAAAAATAGTTCGTCGTCTTCCAGAAATAGATGTTCGACCAGAAGGTCGAGGCCGCAATCACGCTGAGGCTGAATTCGTGCAGATCCGACGGCAACAGGATGAACCAGGCCGCAATGCTAGCAAGCAGGATGACGAAGGTCAGTGCCGGCAGGATGCGCCGTGCACGACGCCAGTAGAAGCGTCCGATCGAGAACTGGCCGCGCTCGAGATCATCCAGCAGGCTGCCGCTGATCAGGTAGCCCGATATCACAAAGAAAATATCGACGCCGGTGAAGCCCCCGGGAATGGCGGATACGCCGAAATGGAAAAGCACCACGGGCAGCACTGCAACGGCCCGCAGACCGTCGATGTCGCGCCTGTAATTCATTCGACCGGTCCGTACGCGGTGACCCGCGGTGGCCGTGCGGCGCCGCCTGACATGCCCGTCATAAGGCAATCCCCATTGTGCGAAAAACCTTGGCTCGTAGGCCTCACGGACTGTGCTATGCAGCACAACTTTGCTGCAGTGCAACATCCGTGTCAAGGCGAATAGCAGGCCTTCGAACGCTGGCCACGCCGGTTTTGTGGGATCGGTGATTCAGTTGCTGGGCAGGTAGATTACGGCATAATCGTCCGCGTAGGCCCGCTTCCAGCCCAGTTCATTGAAGAAGGGGATTCGGGTGTCATCGGCCGTGAGCAATGCCCAGCCGATGGCGTATTTCTTCAACTGGGCCTCGAGCTGCGGCTTTCCGTCGCTGTGCCCCGTTGCATCATCCGTTTTCGTGAATCCGCCAAGGAACAACTGGTCCGTCCTGCCGTCGATATAAGTCTTGATGTCGTGGAAAATCAGCGTGCCGCCGAAATTGTAGGAATTCAGCACATTGCCGGACAGGTGGTGATCCCGCGCGAAAGCAAGGGCGCGGCTGGCTGATGTCGCCGGGCTCGGCGCGACCTGGTAGGCACTGCCGAGGATCGAGACCGCACCGACCAGCAAGACAGCCATCGCGCCGCAGATAGCATAGAACCGGCTGGCGAAGAGTTTTTCCAGCCCGTCGCGCTTCTCCGCCAGCCAGGCCGTGGTCGAGAGCGAAGGATATTGCTGTGCGATCTCGACCGCGATGACCAACGGAATCAGCAGGAAGGGCAGATATACAAATCGCAGATGGGCGAGATAGACATGCAAGGTGAAGACGATGAACAACGCCTTGGCCCAGCCGATCCGCGGCCTTGACACCAACAGCCCGAAAATCGCCAACAACATCGCCGCTTCCTGGAAGAGTTGCTCCTGGGCATTGAACGGGTTCCATTCCAGGATGAGTGGAACAGCCTCATTGCCATAGGCCACGGTGAGCGTGGCCAGAATGGCTTTCACGCCATAGGGATGCAGCAGGCTGACCAACGGACAGAGCAGGCCGAAAACGACCCATTTTACCAGGAGGGAGGGTTTAGACAGACCCGCGCGCGCCAGCAGATCGAGCCCGGCAAAGGCCGCGATGATGAAGCTCAGGGTAAACGTGGCATGCAGGTTCGCCCACAATACGACTATCACGAGCAGCCACGGCGGTGGGGCTCTCTCTTCTCGCGCGGCACGAAACAGCATTGCCGTCCAGACGACGATGATCGGCAAGGTGAAGACATGGGGGCGCGCGGTATAGATCGGGCCGATCAGGAGGGCCGCGGCGAGGGCAAGCGCTATCGCCAATATCGGCTTCAGCCATGCGCTGAGGAACCATCCCATCAGGAAGACCGTCAGGCCGATCGTGGCGATGATCAGTGTGACGACGCCATTCCAGCCACCCGCGCGGTAGGCAAGGGCCAGCAAGACTTGCCCCAGCCATTCCTTGGCGATCCAGGGCTGGCCGGTAAAAGTGTGGGAATAGGGGTCGACGGTTGGAAATGTCCGGTTTTCCAGGAAATCCAGCCCGACCTTCACTTGCCACCAATTGTCGGGATCCTGCAGGATCGCGCCGGCAAAGGCCGTGAGCAGATAGGCCACGGCGCAAGCGCAGAAAAGGCAGAATATCAGCCTGATGCGTTGCGCGTCCCCGAGCGACGGCGTGGCGGTCGCGATAGCGGCGGCCTGGTTCACGTCAAGGCTCCGGGCGAGCACATCCTGCCCATGCCGTTCCGTTGCATCCGGTCGACCTTCGCCTCAGCCACGCGCGGCCCTTTTCGCCATCTCCTGGAGGCGGTGGACAGGCAAATCCTGGCCTTCAGCCGCTGTCTTGCTTCGTGAGACGATCTCGTTGACGAAATAGAGCGGCCGCCGCTTCGTTTCCATGTACATACGGCCGAGATATTCGCCGAAGATGCCCAGCACCAGAAGCTGGACGCTGCCCAGGATAAGCATGATCGCGGCAAGGCTCGTCCAGCCGGGCAGAACATTGCCGACAGACCATTCCAACAGCGTATAGCCAAGCACGACCAGACCGAGCAGCCCGAACATCATTCCCAGCAGCGAGGCAAAGCGCAAAGGCACGATCGAAAAGCTGGTCATCGCGTCGACCGCCAGAAGAACCATTTTCTTCAGCGGGTAGTGGGTGGTGCCGGCAAAGCGCCGTTGCCGTTCATAAGGGAAGGCGACCTGCCTCAGCCCGATCCAGCTCACCATGCCGCGAATGAACCTGTAGCGTTCGGGCATTGCAACCAGATGGTCGAGCGCACGGCGGCTCATCAACCGGAAATCTCCGGAATCCGACGCGATCTCGACATCGACCATCCTGCCGAGCAGACGGTAGAACATCGAAGCGGAAGCCAGCTTGAACCAGCTCTCGCCCTCCCGTTTCACCCTTTGGCCGTAGACGACGTCGAAGCCTTCATCCATCTTCGCCATCATCGCACCCAGCAGTTCGGGCGGATCCTGGAGATCGGCGTCGAGAATGAGAATGCGCTGGCCGCGGCAGAATTCCAGCCCCGCGCTCAAGGCGATCTGGTGGCCGTAATTGCGTGCAAGATCGATGGCCACCACATGGTCGTCCCTCTCGGCCAGTTCGAAAATGGCCTCGCGGGTGCCGTCGGTCGCCCCGTCGATGACGAACACGACCTCGTAGGGGAGGCCTTGCTCGTGGCATACCGCGCTGACGCGTCGATGAAGCTCCGCCACGCCGTCGCGTTCATTGTAGCAAGGCACGACGACCGACAATATGGGTGCGCGGTGCGCGCCGATTTTTCCCGTTCCCACCAAAGCCTGGCTCCCGCTTTGGAAATGGCTATAGCGGCAATTGGTTAGAAAACAGATAAGTCAGGGATCGGCGCGGCTACTGGCTGGCCGCCGCCACGCGTTTTGCGTCAACGGCCTCGGTCACGACCGAACCGGCAGTTCCATGCGGATGCGGGCACCGCGCCATGAGCCCGCCAGGATCCGGATCGTTCCCTCGTGCAGCAGCGCGATCTGTCGGGCGAGGTTCAGCCCCAACCCCGCCCCGCGCGACTGCGGCTGCAGGCGATAGAAGGGCTCGAAGACATTCTCGCGCTCTTCCACGGGAATGCCCGGACCTTCGTCGCGCACTTCGATGCCACCCGTCCTATCGATCGCAATCGTGATGGTACCGCCGCCGCCCCCATGCTCGATGGCGTTGCGGACGAGGTTGGCGAGCGCCCGCTCGATCTGCAGCACGTTGACTTCGACGCGTGTCTTGTCGGGCGAAGGCTCGAAGGCAAGGTCGTAGCCGGCCTCGATGGCGAGCGGCGCGAAGTCGGCCGCCACCCGGCTGACGAGATCGTCGAGATCGACGATCTCGCGCTGGTCGGATGGGCGGTCGAGCAATTGGTGGTCGAGCAGTTGTTGTGCGAGGTGCGACAGGCGCTCGATATCATGCAGCAGCCGCGTGCTTTGCGGCTCCTGCCGCAGCAACTCGGCGCGTGTGCGCAGGATGGCGATCGGCGTGCGCAATTCGTGCGCCGCGTCGGTGAGGAAACGGTCGTGTCGGTCGTATCCCTGCGCGAGGCGGGCCAAAGCCTCGTTGAAAGCATGCACCAGCGGCGCGATTTCCTGCGGCACGTGTTTGACCGGCAACTGCATCGCGCGGGTGCCGATATCGATGCGGGCAGCCTGGCGGACGGTTTCGACAAGGCCGGCAAAGGAGCGGCGGACCACGGCCGGCGTCGTCACCAGCGTGGTGGCGCCCATGACGAGGATGATGGGCAGCAGCAGGATCGCGATGACGAGCGCAAGCGCCGGCAGAGCGCGCTCCCAATTCCTGCTGCCGTCCGGATAGCGGGCGACCTCCACCGTGGCCGAAATGTTGATCTCGAGCCCGTCGGTCTCCTGGCGCGACGACTGCGTCGCGGCAATGATCTGTACCGCGCCGGCTTTGGTCGAAGCGTTCTCGATATAGGCTTCCGGCCGCATGTCCTTGTCGGAGAATCCGATCGTGGCGTGGTCTGCTTGGCCGAGCAGGCCACCGATCTCTTTGGTGTAGACATCCGGTATCGTGCCGGAACGGACGCTCTGCCCGCTGTCGTCGCGCACGATGTACCAGACATTGGGGAAGCTCTGGCGAAACGCGGCGAGGTCTTCCGTTTCACGGACAATCAGCCTGCCGTCCTTGTCACGGTCGACGGCGTCCTTGACGGCCGCGACGGCAGCCTCGTTGTCGATAAGCAGCCTCGGATTGGCGATCCAAAGGGCTGCCGCGCACAGCACGATGAAGAGGAGCAGCGTCGCCGCCTGCAGCAGGATCAGCCGGCGGACCAGGATCCATTGCAGCGAGCGCGCGCGCACCTTCTTCACGAGGCTGCCCGCAGGAGATAGCCAAGATTGCGGATCGCTCGTATCTCGATGCCGGCGGCGACATCGTCGAGTTTGCGGCGCAGCCGCGAGACATGCGCGTCGAGCGCATTCGAGCCGATCTCGTCGTCCAGGGCGTAGACGGCCTCCTCGAGAGCGCTGCGCATGATGGTCCGGCCCGGCCGGCGGATGAGTGTTTCAAGCACCAGCCTTTCACGCCGCGGCAAATCGAGCGCCTGATCCTCGATCAGCGCCTCGCGATGGCGGAAATCATAGGTGAGGCGACCGACCATCGTCTGGTTGGCGCGCGAAGTGAACGAGCGGCGGTGCAGGGCGTGGAGCCGCGCGACGAGTTCCACCGTGGCGAAAGGCTTGACCATGTAATCGTCGGCGCCGGCATCGAGCCCGGCAACCCGGTCCTCCAACCCGCTCATCGCCGTCAGCGCGATCACCGGCACATCCAGATGCAAGGCGCGCAGGCGAGGGATCAGGCTAAGACCGTCGCCATCTGGCAGCCGGCGATCCAGCACCACGGCGTCGTGATGGCCCAGACGGGCCACCGCCTCCGCGTCGGCTAGGGTCGCGGCGTGGTCGACGATGATGTCCAGGCGCTCCAGGGCGGCCTTCAGCACGGAGGCCATTTCCGGTTCGTCCTCGATCAGCAGGACGCGCATTGGCGTTCTCCTTCACGCGCCGCCGCAGGATTTGCGGCGCGGCGGTTCATTCGCATTCCAGCTTTGGCCGGCGGAAATTGGTGATGAACCAGCGGCCGCCGGAAGCTCGGGCATAAAAAGTGTAGAAGCATTCCTGACGCTCGATATAGCCGGGCGTTTCGGTCTCTTCATAGACAGTTCCGTGTTTTGTTTGGCGGACCTCGCCACTCGATGTCCCGGAAACCGCTGACGTAGATATCTTGCGCCACTGGTAGGCGCGCTCTCCCTGGCCGAG
The DNA here is from genome assembly GCF_006442195.1 of Mesorhizobium sp. B2-3-13. Lineage (NCBI taxonomy): Bacteria > Pseudomonadati > Pseudomonadota > Alphaproteobacteria > Hyphomicrobiales > Phyllobacteriaceae > Mesorhizobium > Mesorhizobium sp. B2-3-13. The sequence goes on along the minus strand of NZ_VFVQ01000014.1, from coordinate 15,257 downwards.
GTCGACGATCGCCGTTGGCGGACCGTAATCCAGAACGACCGATTCGACCGGTTGTCCGACATAGTTCTTCATGATGTCGGAGGCGCAGCCCGCCAACGCGACTGCGATCGCAATGAACAATAGCTTGGACGACGGTCGGCTGGGGTGATGCGTGGACATTGCTGATTCCCATGGTGACAATTCACGCAGGGGACCTAGGTTGCGAAGATTACATCGACATTGCGAAAGCATGGAATGTTCCTTGCCTCGAGCGGACGTCCGTGTCCGGCATCGACGCATCAACAACAAGATCGCGCGATGCCGTTGCGGCCATCGCGCCATTAAGGTCGGCCACTTGCTGTTCTGGTATCTAGAACCGGTAGTTGAGGCCAGCTTTCAGCTCATGACTGCCGATCGTCTCCTTGGACCTCCCAAGGGCCGATGTCGTTTCAACGCCGGGGGTGCGGACATAGTCGTACTCGACCTTGGCCGACAGGCCGCCGGCGAAGCCCTGCTCGATGCCGGCGCCGACGAGGTAGCCGACCTTCCATCCGTCGCTGCTCCTCACGCCGTCGCCCTTGTCGAACCTGGTCATGGCGACGCCACCGGTTCCGAACAGCAACGTCTGGTCGAAGCTCACGCCGGCCTTCGCCTTGGCCGCGCCGCGCCATTTTTCCTTGATCTTGCCGCCCCGGACATCGTGTTCGGCGCCGCCCAGATAGGAACCTTCGATCTCGGCGCCGAGGACCGCCGGGCCCATCTGCTGGTTGTAGCCGGCCTGGACGCCGCCGCTGAAGCCGTTTCGACCGGCGAACGGGTTCGGCATACCCGTGAACGCCGTGCCGCCATGGACGCCGACATAGGCGCCGCTCCACTGGAAGGCGGGGGGATCGTTGTAAGCAGGCGAGAGGTCGGCGGCCATCGCCGGCCCGAGAAGGCACATGGCGAGGGCACTCGCCGTCAGGATGATCTTTGCTTGAGGGGACACTGCATTACTCCAACACAACGCGCATCCGACACCCGATACGCTGGTTAATTGCTGAGGACCCTGGCCGTTGAGGCGGTAGGCTCCGATCGGTGTCTTTCAGGGATGGCTGCGCGGTTCTGGGGACCGGCTTTCGCCGGCTGTGGTAGGGGGCAGAGCGCCGCGCGGTCCGTCACCTGAAAGACGCCTGGTATCTCGCAAGTGAAAATTGCACGCACATTGCGCAAAATTTGAAAATGACGATTTTGTGCTTTATTTTCAATAAATTAAAGTGAAATTGTTTACCGATATTTAAGACTTGCGGGCTTTCGATGGCGCTCGATATCTGGCTGCGGCTTATCAGTTTCCCCGTACAGACCGTGCTGGCTTGATGGATGGCCGCCAAGCACGTATCTCTGGGCCGTGCCCATGAGTCCGGGCATCTCAATCGGGAGACGGCTTTGTCCGCACTGACGCGCTTTCTCGGCGACTCGCCGCTCAGGGTTGTCCTGAAGCTGCTGGTGGTATCCTTTCTCGTCGGCCTGGTCATGAACGCCTTCGGCTGGTCGCCCATGGATGTGTTCTACGGCATCCGGAAATTCTTCATCGATCTCTGGAATCTCGGCTTCCACGCCATCGACCGCTTCCTCGGCTATATCCTGCTTGGCGCCGCGATCGTCGTGCCGGCCTTCATCCTGCTCAGGATCGCCAACTACCGGAAGTGACGTTCAGGCGAAGCCCGAAGCGGCCTCGAACAGGATGGCGTGGCGCGCGGCAAGTGCCGGCACATCGGTGGAGTAGCCGCCGCCGATGACACCGCAGACAGGAATGCCGAGCGCCCGAAAATGGCCGATGACCATCTCGTCGCGGGCGCGCAGCCCATTGTCGGAAAGCGCCAGCCTGCCGAGCCGGTCCCCGGCATGGACGTCGACGCCTGCATTGTAGAAGACGATGTCCCAATGGGCGCGGGTGGAGAGCTCCGGCAGGATGGTATCAAGCCTTTCGACATAAGCGGCGTCGCCCGTGCCGTCGGGCAGTGCGACGTCGAGGTCCGAGGCGATCTTGCGTGTGGGGTAGTTGCGCTCGCCATGCATGGAGAAGGTGAACACGCGTGGCTCATCGCCTAGAATATCCGCCGTGCCGTCGCCCTGATGCACGTCGAGATCGACGACCAGGACCTTCTGCACCGCACCCTCTTCCAGCAGAACCAGTGAGGCGACGGCGACGTCGTTGAAGGTGCAGAAGCCGGCGCCTTGCGCGCGTCGCGCATGATGGCTGCCGCCGGCGGTGTTGCAGGCAATGCCGTGACGCAAGGCAAGCCGGGCTGCCAGCACCGTGCCGCCGGTGGCAAGCTGCGCGCGCAGCGAGACGCGGGGGCCGACCGGAAAGCCGATCTCGCGTTCGATTTTTTCCGGCACGGAGCAGGAGACGACCTGGTCGACATAGGTGGCCGCATGGGCAAGCTTCAGCCACGGCGCCGGCGCGGGTTCGGCTGTGTTGAGCGCGCCGGGTCCGGCCAGGCCGCGTGCGCGCAAGGCCTCCATCAGCAGCGGATACTTGCTCATCGGAAAGCGATGGTTGGTCGCGAAGCCGGCGTCGTAGTCGGGGTGATGGACGATCTGCAGGGGCATGAGAGTGGTCCGCCGGCTTCGCGCCAGACCGGGATTTCGGTTGGCCGTCGCAGGAAGAATGATTGCGCGGTGGACGGAAAATGCGGCACATCGGCTCTCCGATCAAGCCGCAATCAGCAAGGCAGGATCCTTGGACAAGGGTGCAATCCTAACCGACGCCAGAGCCTTTTCCGTCACCAACCGCTCGGTGCTTGCCATCGCCGTGCCGATGACGCTCGCCTATCTGACGACGCCGCTGCTCGGCCTGGTCGATACGGCCGTTGTCGGCCAGTTCGGCGATGCCGCCTTGCTTGGCGGCCTGGCGGCCGGCGCACTGGCTTTCGACGTCGTTTTCACCACCTTCAATTTTCTGCGTTCGGGCACGACCGGCCTGGTCGCCCAGGCTTTCGGGCGTGGAGACGCCCTCGAGGAACAGGCGGTGTTCTGGCGCGCCGTGCTGATCGCGGTCGTTGCCGGCGTCGTGCTGGCGGCGCTTTCGCCGCTCATCGCCGTCGGCGGCCAGTGGTTCATGGATGCCGGACCACGCGTCAGCGAGGCGATGGCCGTTTATATCAGGATCAGGCTGCTCGCCGCTCCGTTCTCGCTGATCAACTACGCCGTCCTCGGTTACGTGCTGGGGCGCGGCGAGGGCGGGCTCGGGCTTGTCCTGCAACTGGTGCTCAATGGCATCAACATCGCGCTCTGCTTCCTGCTCGGCCTTGAACTTGGCTGGGGCGTTTCCGGCGTTGCCTGGGCAACCGTCACAGGCGAATTCCTCGCCATGCTGCTTGGTCTCGCGATCGTGGTGCGCCGGTTCCGATCCAGCCCGCCCTTGCCTCGCCACCGCCTGCTCGACATGAGCGCCTTCCTGCGCATGCTGTCGCTCAACCGCGACATCATGATCCGTTCGTTCTCGCTGCTCGCCGCCTTCGCGCTGTTCACCCGCCAAGGCGCGCAGTTCGGAACGGTGACGCTCGCCGCCAATGCGGTGCTGATGAATTTCTTCCTCGTCGCCGGCTATTTCCTCGACGGTTTCGCCACCGCTGCCGAGCAACTCGCCGGCCGCGCCGTCGGCGCGCGTGCCGAGCAGCCCTTCAGGCAGGCGGTGCGGCTGACCCTGCTCTGGGGCCTTGGTCTGGCCGGTGCCGCGACGCTGGTGCTGCTCGTGGCCGGCACCAACCTGGTCGCCGTCGTGACGACGTCGCAGGATGTCCGCGCCGTAGCCGATACCTACCTGCCCTGGGCGGCGTTCACCGCGCTGAGCGGCGTCCTTGCCTTCCAGATGGACGGGGTCTTCATCGGCGCGACATGGTCGCGCGACATGCGCAACATGATGCTCCTGTCATTCCTCGTCTTTGCCGCCGCGCTGATCACGCTGGCGCCCGCCTTCGGCAATCACGGCCTGTGGGCGGCCTTGCACGTCTTCTTGCTGGTGCGGGGATTGAGCCTGCTGACGATCTTGCGGCTGCGGATGCAAACCGCATTCAGCTGAGCGGCTTCGACGCCCATCGGTCGAGATGGCTGTCGCGCAGCTCGCGCATCGAGCCGAGTTTCTCTGTCTCGGCAAAGCGGGCCATCCCCGCGACGATCCGGCCCGGCAGCGCCGGCCCGGCATAGATCATGGCGGTGTAGAGCTGCACCAGATCCGCGCCGGCGCGGACCTTTTCCAGCGCCGTCTCCGCTGAATCGACACCGCCGACACCGATGATGGCCATTTCGGGCCCGAGCAGCTTGCGCATCTTGGCCAGCACGATGGTCGAGCGCTCGAACAGTGGTTTTCCCGAAAGCCCGCCTGTCTCCCGCGCAGCGTCGCCGCTACGCAGCGCCGGGCGGGAAATGGTGGTGTTGGAGACGATGACGCCGTCGATCCACTTTTCCATGACTTCGGCGGCGATATCCTCCAACTCGGCCTCGACCAGGTCTGGGGCGATCTTGAGAAAGATCGGCGGCTGCGCGATTGCCGCGGCACGCGCGGCCATGACGCGCCACAGGAGCTCGCCGAGCTGTTCGCGCGCCTGCATGGTGCGCAGGCCAGGCGTGTTGGGTGAGGAAATGTTGACGGTGAGATAGCTGGCGTGGGGCGCGAAGCGGGCGACGCCGCGTTCATAGTCGCCGGCGCGGTCGGCGCTGTCCTTGTTCGCGCCGATGTTGACGCCGACGATGCCGCCGCGCTCCTTGCGCGCGGCAAGGCGTTTTTCGGCCGTCGCGTGGCCTTCATTGTTGAAGCCCAGCCGGTTGATGACGGCTTCATCCGATATCAGCCGGAAGATGCGTGGCTTCGGGTTGCCGGATTGCGGCAGGGGCGTGATGGTACCGACCTCGGCGAAGCCGAAACCGAGGCCAAGCAGCGCATCGGGTACTTCGGCGTTCTTGTCGTAGCCAGCCGCCATGCCAAGTGGGTTCGGGAAATCGAGACCGCAAAGGCTGACCTTCAGCTTTGTATCGCGTACCGTCCGCGCGCCAACCGGCAGGCCGCAGCGCAGCGCCGCGATCGACAGGCCGTGCGCGGTTTCCGGATCAAAGCTGAACAGCAGCTTCTGGCCGATCCGGTCGAGCACGCTCATTGGCCCTCCAGGGGTGGGAATTGGTGAGTACCGTCGGCACCGAGCGGCAGCGGCTTGATCCACAGCACGGCTTTCAGGTCGAGCACGCCGTAGAGATGCGGAAACAGCGCGCCGCCGCGCGAGACTTCGTATTTCAGCGCATCGCCCAGGCCGATCCCGTCGATGGCGACCAGCAGAAGGTCGGTCTGGCCGGAAAAATGCTTTGCCGCGGTTTCCGCAACCTGCGCTGCCGTCGAAAAATGGATGAAGCCGTCGGCGACGTCGATTGGCGCTCCGGTGAAGCGGCCATTGGCTTCGGCCTCGCGCCAAAGCGCTTGCGGAGTTATCTTGTAGATAATCTGTGACATGGTTGCGCTATAGTCCGAACCAGTCGCGCGGGGAAGGCCACGCCAAGGGTCTTCCCCATTTCCGGCGCAAACATGCGATATTTCAGGCTTGGCCATGGAGGACAACATGCGTCTGCAGCACATCTTGATCCCCGCCGCGCTCGTCTCACTGGTCGCGGCCTCAGCTTATTCGGAAGAAGCCGACCGCTACCGGCTGGAAAAGTCTGATAACGGCTATGTCCGCATGGATACGCAGACCGGCGCGATGTCGATCTGCGAGGAGCATTCGGGCCAGCTCGTCTGCAAGATGGCGGCCGATGAACGCGCCGCTTACCAGGATGAGGTCGATCGCCTGCAGACCTCGATGAAGGCGATGGACGAGCGTGTCACCAAGCTGGAGAATTCGCTCTCCGCCCGCCTCGAATCGAAACTGCCGAGCGAGGAGGATTTCAACACGACGATGAGCTATATGGAGCGCTTCCTGAAGAGCTTCATGGGCATCGTCAAGGATATGGACAAGGACAGCGGCGGCGGCGCCCAGCTCAACTCGCAGAAGACCTGAGCGCTAGTGACGAGGGAATACGCGGCGCGCTGGCTTTGCCGCTTGAAAACAGCGCGCGGCCCCTCATAATCGTCCGACTGATCCCGCAAAAAGCAGTAAATCGGGGATTCGGGGAGGGACATCTTGCCGTCAGGCTATACTTTCGTCATCGCCGACGACCACCCGCTGTTTCGCGGCGCCCTGCGCGAGGCGCTTGCCGGCATCGGCAATGTCACCGCCATTCATGAGGCGGGCGATTTCGAAAGCGCCAAGGCGCTGGTCGTTGCCAATGAAGATGTCGATCTCGTGCTGCTGGACCTGTCGATGCCTGGCGCCAGCGGCCTCTCCGGCCTGATCTCCCTGCGCGGCATCCATCCGGCGGTGCCGCTGGTCGTGGTGTCGGCGCATGATGATCCAGCGACCATCCGGCGCGCTCTCGATCTCGGCGCCTCCGGTTTCATCTCCAAGTCGGCCAGCATGGAGGAAATCCGCGGCGCCGTGCAGTCGGTGCTTGCCGGCGATATCGCGGCACCCGTCGGCGTCGATCTCGGTGTCGAACGCGATCCCGAAATATCGGACCTGATCAAACGGCTGCAGGCGTTGACCCCGCAGCAGACCCGCGTGCTCGGCATGCTGGCTGAAGGCCTGCTCAACAAGCAGATCGCTTATGAGCTCGGCGTTTCCGAGGCGACGATCAAGGCGCATGTCTCCGCCATATTGCAAAAACTCGGCGTCGACAGCCGCACCCAGGCGGTGATCCTGCTGTCCAAGATCGGCAGCGACCCGCTGCAGTCGGCGGGCTGAGTGCCGGCTGCAGCGGGTCGCGACTATTCGGTTGCCGGACTTGGCGACCATGGTACCGGCAACTCCGGTGGATTGACCGCTTCCGGCCTGGCGCTCGGGTTCGATTTGGATTCGTTTGAAGGCCGCCGTGCGCGGCCGATCGCGGCGCCAAGACCGAGCGAGGCGATTGCCACCAGCGGAATGCCGGCGATCCAGGGCAGGCGCGGCGCCAGTGCGTAGAGCGCCGTGCCGATGGACGGGCCGAGCGAATCCTTGAGGTCGACCGCCACCGACGACGCCGCCATGTAGGAAGCCCGTCGTGCCTGAGGCGCCAGCGCATTGACGGCGGTCGGTACCAGCGGGCCGACCAGCATCTGGGCGATCGAGCACAGGCTGACCGCGCCGATCAGCGCCAACATTGCAGGCGAGGCGGCCAACAGGGCGAAGGCGAGTATCGTTGCCAGGCCGGCACCGACCGTCAGCCACAAGGCGGACCGTGCCTCGACCATACGGCTTACCAGCATCTGCAGGCCGACCGTCAGGGCGGCCGCGTAGGCGAACAGCGCGCCGACGCCGGATGGTGTCAGCGTGCCGGCGTCATGCGCATAGAGCGGGATAACCGCCTCGATCCAGTTGCCGGCGACCTCGAACAGGACGACCCAGAGCAGGAGCTTCGCCAACCGGCCGTCGCGGAACGCCGGCAGCAGCGCGGACAAGCCTTCTTCCTCTTCGTACTCTTCATCGCCGTCGCCGGTGGCGCGGCCGGCGCGGCCGGCGCTGATCGTCTCTTCCAGGGCCAGCAGCATCACGATTCCGCCCAGCATAAGCATCGTGCCGCCGGCGAGAAACACGCAGCGCAGTGACATAAGCGCAAGCAAGGCACCACAGGCCGGCCCGAGTATCTGTCCCGCGCTCGAACTCACCCGTGCCATGCTGAACCAGCGCGGATGCGCGGATGGCTCTGTCACATCGGCGATCGCGGTCAGTATTGTCGGGTGAAGCACCGATTCGCAGATGCCGGTCAAAAGCAGCACGAGCGCGGTGGCGACGACGCCGTGTACGAAGAACAGGGCCAGAAAGCCGGCCCCGACGCCGAGCGACGAGGCAATCAGCACCGGCCGCCGGCCGATGCGGTCGGCGATGCCGCCGATGAGCGGCGCCGCCAGCAGCTCGCCGCCGGCATAGCAGCCGAACAGCAGGCCGATCGCGCCGACAGGGATGCCGGCTTCGCTGCTTGCCCAGAGTGGAAAGAAAGGCACCAGCGCGCCATCGGCGAAACCGGCGCAGAAGAACAGAAAAAGTCCAAGCGTCGCCGGGCGCGGCAGCCTGCGCCAGGAGGGAATTGTGGTCATGATGATGTCACCTACGCGTCGGAGGCCTGAAGGGCCGGATTGCGCGTTGTCTGACGTTAACGCCTACGGCCGCTCGAGGAGCAGCAGCTGATCTGATCGTCGTCTATGCCGGAGTGTTCAGCCGAGCCGCATCGACAACTCCACCTTGTCGCCGAACGGCGTCGACATGTAGCCTTCCGCCGGCGAGCGCATGCGCTCGAGATAGTCCGGGGCGAAATCGGCGTTGTCGGCAATGACCAAAGCGCCGGGCCTCAACCGGCTCTCGACCAAACCGAGAATCTCCGGATAGAGCGCCTTGGCGCCGTCGAGCAGCAGCAGGTCGATCGTCTCGGGCAAGTCGGCGCTCAGCGTCTCCAGCGCGTCACCCTCGCGGATTTCGACCAGGTCGATGAGGCCGCCTTCCCTGAGATTGGCCTTGGCCCGCATCACCTTGGAACTCTCGAACTCGGTCGTGATCAGACGGCCGCCGCCATTGTCCCGCAGCGCGGCGGCGAGGTAGAGCGTCGAGATGCCGAACGAGGTGCCGAATTCGACGATGATGCGCGCGCCCGTGCTGCGCGCCAGCATGTAGAGCAATGTGCCGGTTTCCGGCGAAACCGCGAGCCAGAGATCCTTTATGCTGCCATAGAACTCGCGATATTCGGTCTTGCTGTTGAGCAGGCGGGCCCGTTCTTCATGCGAATATCGCGCCATGGCCGGGCTTGTCGCGGCATTGGCTTCGAACAGGCGCGCGAGCAGGGGAGCCAGCGGGGTTCCGGTGAGCGTGGTCATGGCAGTTCTCCAGTCGGAAATGCATGCGTCGTTGTGTTGTCTCGAAAATACGAATAATCCTTCAGGTTTCCAATTCGCATTCCCGGGTGCCGCCATGATCCAACGCCCAACCCCTTCAGTTTCCACCCGAAAACAGCCTAAGCAGGCGCGCGCCACGGAACTCGTCGCGGCGATTTTAGAGGCTGCTGTTCAGGTTCTGGCGAGTGAAGGCGCACGGCGTTTCACCACCACGCGCGTGGCCGAAAAGGCCGGCGTCAGCGTCGGCTCGCTCTACCAGTACTTCCCCAACAAGACGGCTCTGCTGTTCCGGCTACAGAGCGATGAATGGCGGCAGACGACGGAGCTCTTGTGCGGCATCCTGGAGAACGCCGAAAGTCCGCCGCTTGAGCGGACGCGCACCCTGGTGCACGCCTTCATCCGTTCGGAATGCGAGGAGGCAGCGGTGCGCGGGGCCCTGAACGATGCCGCTCCGCTCTACCGGGACGCGCCTGAGGCCGACGAATCGAGGGCCGTGGCCAATCGCGCGGTCCAGTCGTTCATCCGCGAGACGCTGCCCGATGCGCCCGATGCCGTATGCGTCATGGCCGGCGACCTGATCCGAACGACGCTGAGCTCGGTGGGGGCGGAGTTTTCGGAAAAGCCGCGAACGTCGGCGGAAATCGAAGCCTATTCCGACGCCCTCGCCGACATGGTCTGCGCCTATCTCAAATGCCTGGGGCACCAGGCCTGATCCAGGCGCTTAGACGTCACTCCGCCGCCCGTACCATCGGCCTGAACCTGGCCATCATCGAACGCAGGACCGCCGGCTTCAACGGCTTGTTGATCATCGGGATATCGAGGCCTGCCGCGGCTGCTCGCACCTCGTTGGAGCGGTCGGCCGTGACCAGCACGGCCGGCAGGTCGTCACCATGCGTCGCCCGCAGCCGGATGATAATGTCGAGACCGGTTTCGCGGTCGAGATGGTAGTCGGCAAGCACGATGTCCGGACGTTGGACCGCGACCCTGTCGAGATCCCCCGAGCCGGTCACCGTGGCGACGTTGCAGCCCCAGCCTTCGAGCAGCAGCCGCATGCCTTCGAGGATACGGATGTCATTGTCGATGCACAGCACATACAGCCCGGACAGCGAAGCCGCCGCGCGGGCCGGCGCCCTGGTCTCGACCTCGCGTCGCGGCTCCTGCGCGGCCGCCACCGGCAGGATGACGGAAAAGCGCGTGCCCTTGCCAGGGTTGGAGAAGATGCGGATCTCGAGCCGCAACACCCTGGCGATGCGGTCGACGATTGAGAGGCCGAGACCAAGACCTTCGGCTTCGCGTGCGCCTTCGTCCAGCCGGGTGAACTCGTGGAAAACAGTGTTGAGTTTGTCACCTGCGATGCCGATACCGGTATCGATCACCTGGATCTCGGCCAGATCGCCACGGCGCCGCACACCGACAAGGATGCGGCCCTGGCGGGTGTATTTGATGGCGTTGGAGACAAGATTCTGGATCAGGCGGCGCAACAGGTTACGGTCCGTCATCACCGTCAGCGACGACGGCATGATCGTCAGGCCAAGCTTTTTCTCCGCGGCCAGTGGCCGAAAATCATTACCGATCTGGCGCAGCAGGCCATCCAGGTTGAAGGCGGTGTCGTCAGGTTTCATGGCGCCGGCATCGAGGCGCGAGATGTCAAGCACGGCGCCGAGAATGGTCTCGACCGATTCCAGCGAGGATTCGATGTTGATGGCCGCCTTGCCTGCTGGACCCTTGCCGGCCTTCTCGATCAGCGAAGAACAATAGAGCCGGGCGGCATTCAAAGGTTGCAGGATGTCGTGACCGGCGGCGGCAAGGAAGCGTGTCTTGCCGAGATTGGCCTCCTCGGCGAGCATCTGTGCCTGTGCCAGTTCCTCGTTGACCCGGGTCAATTCCTCGTTGACCCTGGTCAGTTCGACGGTGCGGGTCTTGACGCGCTGCTCCAGCGATTCATTGGCGCGCTTCAACGCCAGGTCCTGCTCGACGCGCCCCGAGATGTCGGCATAGGTGGCGACGATGCCGCCGTCGGGCATCGGGTTGGAGCGCAGTTCCACGATGCGGCCGCTGGTCTTCAACTCCATCTGCCACGGGCTGACGAAGCTGGTCAGCCGGTTGAGCATCGTCACGCGCTGGTCGGCGGGAATGTCGCCGCGCTCGGTCAGATGGCGAAGGATCTGGTCGAGCGAAACGCCGACCTGGCCCATCTCGTCGGGCAGGTCGAACAGCGCCCGGTACTGGCGGTTCCAGCAGATCAGCCGGAAATCGCGGTCGAAAACGGTGATGCCTTGTTCCATCTGGTCGAGCGCGATCTGCAGCAGGTCGCGGTTGTGCTGCAGCGCTTCCGTGGCGTCGTCGAGCAGGCGGAAGGCGTCGCGGGATTCTCGGTCGTGGCGGCGAAACAGCAGCGACAGGATCAGACGCGCCGAGGAAGAGCCGACGGCGCTTGCCAACAGCTGCTCGGAAAAGCGGATGACGTCCATGCTGGCCTGCTCGTTGCCGTGCAGCGAGGTGCCGTTGCTCTTCTCGAAGGATTGAAAGGACCGCTCGGTGCGTTCGACACCGAGATAACGTGCGATCGTATCCTTGAGGTCGTTGACGGTGATGGCGGTGCGGAAGCGGCGCAGGCTCGGCATCGGGCCGGCTTCGCGCGGCACGAAGATCGATGCCTGGATGCGCTCCAGTGGCACCGACGCGCGCGACAGCGACCCGAAGACGAAGAACAGCGCGTTGACCGACAGGCTCCACAGCACGCCGTGGTTCAGCGGTTCGGCGACGGTGCCGAACAGTGCCTGCGGCCGCAACGCCTCGAAGCCGAACAGTCCATGCACGATGATGCCGGCATCTTGCGCGACGAGCGACGGCACCAGCAGCGTGTAGCCCCAGACCAGGATGCCGGCGACCATGCCGAGTGCCGCGCCCCGGCCGTTGGCGCCGCGCCAGATCAATCCGCCGATCAGGGCCGGCGCGAATTGCCCGATCGCCGCGAAGGACATCAGGCCGATCGACGACAGCCGGGCGCTGTTGGTGCTCTCGCGATAGTAGAGAAAGGCGATGAACAGAAGGATGAAGATCGCTCCACGCCGCACATTGAGGATAAGCGTCGACCAATCCTCGTTCTCGGAGGTGGTCGTGCGCAACAGCCGGCGCACGAACAGCGGGATGATCAGGTCGTTGGAGATCATGATCGACAGCGCCACGCTCTCGACGATGACCATGGCGGTTGCCGCCGACAGGCCGCCGATGAAGGCGGCCATGGCCAGGAAATCATGGCCGCTGAACAGCGGCAGCGACAGCACATAGAGGTCGCTGCTCGTCCTTGTGCCGACCAGCGTCAGGCCGGCAAAGGCGATCGGCAGCACGAACAGGTTGATCGCCACCAGGTAGAGCGGGAACACCCATGTCGCGGTGCGCAGTTCGGCCTCGCTGCGGTTCTCGACGATGGTGACGTAGAACTGCCGCGGCAGGAGGATGATGGCGAAACCGCTCAGACATGTCAGCACCAGCCAGGTGGCGAGCGACGTCGAATAGCCCATTGCCTGCCGTACCTGGCCATTCTCGGCCAGCCGGTCGAACATGTCGCCGGGGCCGCCGAAGATCAGGAAGATGACCATCAGGCCGATGGCCAGGAAGGCGGCAAGCTTGACCACGGTCTCGACCGCCACCGCCAGCACCAGCCCGTCCTGGTGTTCGGTGGCGTCGGCATGGCGTGTGCCGAACAGGACCGCGAACAGGGCAAGCAGCATGGCGACGACCAGCGAGATGTCGCTGACGAAGGGATCGAACGAGGGCGGCGAGCCCGTATAGTGCTCGACCATCAGGCTGACCGAGCCGGAGATCGCCTTCAATTGCAGCGCGATATAGGGCACGGCGCCGATCGTGGCGATCAGCGTGGCGATCGCGGCCACGGTGAAACTCTTGCCGTAACGCGCGCCGAGAAAGTCGGCGACCGAGGTGATCTTCTCGGTCTTGGCCAGCCGCACGATGCGGTTGAGCAAGGGAAAGCCGAACACGAACACCAGCACCGGGCCGGTATAGATGCCGAGGAATTCGAGGCCGCGTTCGGAGGAAAGGCCGACAGAGCCGAAGAAGGTCCAGGACGTGCAGTAAATGGCAAGGCTGAGCGCATAGATGAAGGGCCGCGCCCGACCGGGGCCTGACAAGGCCGAGCGGCGGTCGCCCAGGCTGGCGATGGCGAACAGCAGCGTCACATAGGCGATCGCGATGATGACGATGAACAAGCCCTGCACGCCGGCAAGATCCTCCCTGTGCCGATTTTCACCTGGCCGGGTCAGACGCAATCACAGCTTGGGCGCCAAGTCCATCGCGGCTTTCGGCGCATGCGGGCGATGATTTCCGGCGGCTGCCCCAAGGTAAGGAGAAAGCGGTTGTTTTCTTTTTTAGCCGATGGTGCAACCCAAGGTTTTTGTTATGGTGTCGTCGGGTCGGTGCCGCGGGGATGGGACGGCTGCGCGACCCGCCATGACAAGGAGGGTCGAATGCTGAAAGAATTCCAGGAATTCATTTCCAAGGGCAACGTGATGGACTTGGCCGTCGGCGTCATCATCGGCGCTGCCTTCGGCAAGATTGTCGATTCGCTGGTCAACGACATCATCATGCCGATCGTCGGAGCCATCTTCGGCGGGTTGGACTTCAACAATTACTTCTTTGGGCTTTCCTCGGCCGTCAACGCCACCTCATTGGCGGACGCCAAAAAGCAAGGCGCCGTTTTTGCCTATGGCAGCTTCATCACCGTGGTGCTGAACTTCCTCATCCTCGCCTTCATCATCTTCCTCATGGTCAAGGCCGTGAACAACATGCGCAGGCGCCTGGAAAAGGAAAAGCCCGCCGCAGCGGCAGCTCCTCCGCCGGCCGATGTACAGCTTTTGACCGAAATCCGCGATCTGCTGGCCAGGCGGTAGACGGATAGAGTTCTTCTGGACCAAAACCCCGGTCGTTCGCGGCCGGGGTTTTCTGTTTTCGTATCTGGTAAGCAGCGCTTACGAACGCCCGAGACAACGGACCTGCCCAATGACCCTGATCCAGACCCTGCGCCCCGAGGCCCTGGCCGCACCTGAAAGTGGTATCGTCGCCGTCGTCAACTACGGCAGATTGCGCGAAGGCCTGATCCCGCTCTGGGCCGGCGAGGGCGACCTGCCGACGCCTGCCTTCATTACCGATGCCGCGTCGAAGGCGCTGGCCGGCGGCGAGACGTTCTACACCTGGCAGAGGGGCATCCCCGATCTCAGGCAAGCGCTGGCCCGCTACTATTCCAGGCATTTCGCCAAGACCTTCCCCGAGGAGCAATTCATCGTCACCGGCTCAGGCATGCATGCCATCCAGCTGGCGCTCGATGCGCTTGCGGGAGCTGGCGACGAAGTGATCTACCTGTCGCCCGCCTGGCCGAATTTCGACGCCGCCGCCGCGATCGCGGGTGCCGTGCCGGTGCCGGTCACGCTCGACCATTCCGGAAATGGCTGGTCCTGCGACGTCGAGAAGATCGCGGCGGCGGTCACGCCGCGCACGAAGGCGCTGTTCATCAACACGCCGTCCAATCCGACCGGCTGGACCGCCGACCATGAGACCCTGCGGGCGATCCTCGATCTCGCCCGCGCCAGGGGTCTGTGGATCATCGCCGACGAGATCTATTCGCTGTTCCACTATGGTCATGGCCGCGCGCCATCCTTCCTCGACATCGCGGAGGCGGAAGACCGCATCCTGTTCGTCAACAGTTTTTCCAAGAACTGGGCCATGACCGGCTGGCGCGTCGGCTGGATCAAGACCCATCCAAGCCTGCAGCAGGTGTTCGAAAACCTGATCCAGTATTCGAACTCGGGTGTCGCCCAGTTCATGCAGCGCGGCGCGGTCGCGGCGCTCGACGAGGGCGATGCCTTCGTCGCCGAACAGGTGGAGCGGGCGAGGAAAGCCCGCGACCTGGTCTGCGGCATTCTCGGCGAAACCGGCAAGGCGCGCTTCACCGTGCCGCAGGGCGCCTTCTACCTGTTCTTCACCGTCGATGGCATCACGGATTCGCGGGCAGCCGCTTTCGAAATCGTCGACAGGGCCAATGTCGGCCTGGCGCCCGGCACCGCCTTCGGCCCCGGTGGCGAAGCGTTCCTGCGGCTGTGCTTCCACCGCCGCCTCGATCAGCTCGAGGAAGCGGCAAACCGGCTGGCTAGCTGGATGAACACTGTTTGAACAGGTGGCGGCCTTAGCCGCCTGACTTCGGCACCAGAAGCGGAATAATGCGGTCACTTTTCGCGACGGCTGGCCGTCCCGCAGACCCGTAAGGAATGCCGAGCGCGTCCCATGTCTCGACCAGCGCGTCCTGCAGTTCGGCGATCAGCGCGTCGGAATGGAA